>JAISRF010000185.1 GCA_031273775.1 Oscillospiraceae bacterium | reverse complement strand
TCAAAAGGCAACAACAAAACGGATTCCGTACGTCCGCTCCCCACGGCGTTTCCCCCGCGCTCCGAGGATACGTAAAGCGGGCTTCTCGCCGTACCGACGACGGTGAATTCTTCATATTTTAAGCTTTGGGTGATTTTGTCTTTTGTGCCGGAACCGAAGCGGATGGTGTCTCCCAGTTCAATGCCCGCCAGCTCCAAAAAAACCGGTTCCGCTAAACATTCACTGTCCGAAGCGGGCCGCCGTCCGCTCAGCAGTTCCGGGAGGTTTAACCCCGTTTCCGGCTCTTTGTTCAGAGACAAAAGCCGTACGGTCAGCCCGCCGGAAGTTGCGCCGTCCGCCATCGCGTCTAAAGAATAAGCGGGAGTGACTTGAGGCTCATTTAACAGCGGTTCCCCTGTGGGAGAGTAATCTTCGGGGCGATTAGGAAAGGGCGCGGGATCAATCGCCCTTTTCACCGCCACGGCATCCTCGTCCGAAAATCCGATATTGGACAGCAACCGGTAATCAAAAAAGCGGCGCTCATCGTAATATTCGTCCGCGGAAGCGCGCATATCGGGGCCGGAGGCGCGGAGTCCCGCAAAAAACGCCACGCCCATGGCCGAGATAACCAAAATAGCGAAAAAGCGGTTCCAGGTGCGAATCACCTGCCGCGCACAATCTTTATAGTAAGCGGATTTCACCTTTTTGAGCATACATAAAGCCCTCATATGATCAGAAAATAACGGTCAACCGTCACCGGTCAGCTGTCAATTAAAAATCACCACTCAATTTCTTCCACAGGGGTTGGGTCGGGGTTGATTTCCACGCTTGAAGCCCGACCATTTCGGATGTGAATTACCCGATCCGCCATGGGCGAAATGGCGGAGTTGTGCGTGATGATAATCACCGTCATGCCGCGCTTTTTGCAGGTTTCCCGCAAAAGCGACAGAATCATCTTGCCGGTCTGGTAATCCAGCGCGCCGGTGGGTTCATCGCACAAAAGCAGCTTGGGCGCTTTCGCCAGTGCCCGGGCAATGGCTACGCGCTGTTGCTCGCCGCCGGAAAGCTGGGCGGGAAAATTATTGAGCCGTTCGCCGAGCCCAACCTCCCGCAGGGTTTCGGCGGCGTCAAGGGGATTTTTACAAATCTGCGCCGCCAATTCCACATTTTCAAGGGCGGTGAGATTGGGAATTAAATTGTAAAACTGGAACACAAAGCCGATGTCATTCCGCCGGTACGCAACCAGCTGGCGGTTATTGTACGCCGCAATATCGACGCCGTCCACCATCAACTGCCCGCCTGTCGCCCGATCCATGCCACCCAAAATGTTCAAAACGGTGGTTTTTCCCGCGCCCGAAGGCCCGGAAATAATGGCAAGTTCCCCTTTGTTGATGGCGAAATCCACACCGTCCGCCGCCTTTACGGTCACCGCGCCGGTGTGGTAGTATTTTTGGACGTCCTTTAACTGTACAAAGCTCATGGTGTTCTCCTGACGCCCTTGCGAAGCGCAAAGGGGTTAGCGTAAAGAATTTAGATTAAATCAAAATCGGACGTTATTTCCATAATAACGCCCGTCACACGGAGGTTTTTTAACAAGATATGTCCGCTTTAAAAATATTGTGAGAATATTGTGTAAAACAATGGGCAAACGACAAAACTCCGCAAAAACAGTCGCCCGCGAATACGCGGGCTTTGGCGCGCCGGAAAATGCGGATTTATGGTGACCTCGGCCAATTCAGGAAGAAATCGTACTTTGTCTGTCCTAAAAACAGATTTCCGCAACGCTCTTGAGAATCAGCGTCGGTTTAACCTCACTCTTCTCCGCGTCCGCTTGTGTCGCTTCGCCGCTTAGCACCAGCACCGTGTCGATTCCCGCGTTCACGCCGCAGGCGATATCGGTGTGCAATCGGTCACCGATCAATACGGTTTCCTCCGGCAAAGCCCCGGCTTTTTTCATGGCGGCGTACACCATTTCCGGCTTCGGCTTGCCCAGCACCAGCGGTTTCCGATCGGTTGCGCTTTCCAGCATGGCCGCCAGCGCACCGCAGTCGGGCACAGAACCGTACCCGGTGGGACAGACCATGTCGGGGTGGGTTGCGATGTAATCCATGCCGCGATTCAGCAAAATGCACGCGTCCTCAATTTTCCGAAAGGTCAGCTCGGTGTCAAACCCCAGCACCAAAGCGCCTACATCCGGGCGCGGCGTGTCGGTTACGGTCAATCCGCCCCGCCTAAAATGATTTTTTAGGGATTCAGTACCAACCACATATAAAACTCGATCTGCGTACCGCTCCCGCAAATAGGCGAGCGTCACGTCAGCGGAGGTGACAAAATCCGTTTCCGCCGCCGCCAACCCCATCTCCGCCAGCTTTTTGATGTAAGCGTCGGGACCTTTTGAGGAGTTGTTCGTCAGAAACAAATATTGCCGCTTTGTCTGCCGAACCGCCGCCAGAAACGCAGCCGCGCCGTCAATAAAGCGGTCGTCAATATAGATCGTGCCGTCCATGTCCAGCAGAAACAAACGCTTATTCTTGAAATAATCCGTCATCAATTCCACAACTCCTGTTTTCCCGTTGATACAGCCGCCGCTCCCGCCGCCAGCGCCGCCGCCACGTCACCTTTGCTGTCAATCAGCCCGCCGGCGATCACGGGAATGTCAATTCGCGCCGCAAAATTGGCAATCACGCGTGGAATCACACCCGGCATAACTTCAATGCTGTACGGCCGGGTCTGGCTGATGGACTCAATCGCGGTGTCAATTGAATGAGAATCCACGATGAAACAACGCTGAACGGCGGCCAAGCCGCATTCGCGCGCGAACCGGATCAGGTTGCCGCGGGTGGAAATCACGCCGTTTGCGCCAAGGGACGCAATGAATCGGATTCCGCTTTTATCCTTGCCGATTCCGTCGGTCAAATCCACATGCAGATACACTTTTTTTTGCGCCGCGCGCGCCGCATCAAGCTGTGCGCCTAAAGCCATAATGTTGGCGTGCAGCAAAAAAATCGTATCTATGCCCGATGCCAGTGCCTGTTCGAACGCATCGCCGCTTTGAACCGCCGCGATCACGGGATTTGCCGCCCATTTTTCCATGTTCATGCCGCCCTTTCACGACCTGTTTTGTGAATATTACGCACAGTCCGAGCCGTTTGCCGCCGCAACCACATTCGCCCCGGTATCAGCCACGTTTTCAATGATTATATCATAAATTTTCGCGGTCGGCGCAACTATTTTCCGATTGATTTCCCGCATACAGTCGATCAACGTATCCCGGGGGACGGCGCGGTCGGTGCGAACCGGCAGCATTCGGCCGTTTGCCAGCGCGGCGGTGGTGGTCAGTGTCCGCATGGGTCGGACACATTCGTTCTCGGCGTAGATCACCCCGCGTCCGCAGGCGTTTCCGGTGACGGATTTCACACTTTTGTCCGCGTTCAGCGTGATGGTTAGCACACACCCAGTCGGGCAGACGACGCAGGTCATTTCTTTTTTTGATCCGGAATAAGCGGCTTCCCTCTCTCGGGAAGTCCCACAGGTCGAATCCTCGCCGCATTTGGCGAAGGATATTTTTTTTGCATTTTCAGGCATTTTGCACCTCCAGCATAACGGTTAAAATGTCGCCTGACGCGCGTTTGAGCAGCTCGGGCGCGAGCGTGACAGATTCCATTTCGCCCGGCGCCAGGCGGCTCTTTTTCTGCGAAAACAGAACCGCCCGGCTATCCCGCACGACCACGGACGCATCGCGGAAAACGTCCGTCACACGAAAATAAATCTTCACTGGCTTTGATCTTTCAATGACATGCCGGGGCACTGTGTATCGTACCCCGGTTCCAGCGGCGACGATCAGCGGGCGGCCTTTTCGGGCTTTCCCTTGAATATACGCCGCCGCGCCGTGCCCCGCAAGCTCGGCCTCGTCGGACACAAAATCCACCAAATCGTGCACATGGAGTACATTGCCGCAGGCGAAAATCCCGGGGATTGCGGTTTCGCGCCGTTCGTCCACCGCCGTCCCGCCCGTTGTGGATTCCAAGGTCAATCCCGCCATCGCCGTTAGCTCGTTTTCGGGAATCAACCCCACCGACAAAAGCAAGGTATCGCATTCCACAAGACGCTCCGTGCCCGGAATCGGTTTGCGGTTTGTGTTAACCTGTGAAACAGTGACGGTTTGCAAATTTCGATCTCCGTGGATTTCGGTTACGGTATGGCTGAGCAGAAGCGGAATTCCGAAATCGTTCAAACACTGCTCAATATTTCGCGCCAATCCGCCGGAATAGGGGAGCAACTCACAGACCATTTCCACCTTCGCGCCCTCTAAGGTCATGCGCCGCGCCATGATCAAACCTATGTCGCCTGAGCCTAGAATCACAACGCGTTTCCCCGGCAGATAACCGTCAATATTCACGAATTTCTGCGCCGTTCCGGCGGTTAAAATCCCTGCGGGACGTGTGCCGGGAATGTTCAGCGCACCGCGGGGACGCTCCCGGCATCCCATCGCCAGAATCACGGCTTGGGCTTCTACTGTGAACACGCCAAGTGCCGGGTTGACGGCGGTGACGACTTTTTCCTGGGTCAGTCCAATCACCATGGTCCCGGTCATCAGCTCAATGCCGCGTTCGGCGATCATCTGTTCATATTTCCACGCGTATTCCGGTCCGGTCAGTTCCTCTTTGAATTTATGCAAACCAAATCCCGAATGGATACATTGCCGCAAAATCCCGCCGGGATGCGCCGCCCGTTCCAAAATCAAGATATCTTCAATACCGTGATCGCGTACGGCAACCGCCGCCGCCATCCCTGCCGGACCGCCGCCGATGATCACCAGTTGTTTTTTCATTCAATCATCATTTCCTTTCTGGAATTGAAGTAATATGGCTGAACGCATTGTGCCTACAGCCCGCTTTTGGGTGTCGTTAATCGGCGTTTCCTTTCGTCCGGCGCAGATTGACTTTTGACCCCGCGCCCGATTTGGTCACCGCTTCAAACGGGATCCCCAATTCCTCGGCCAAAACCGCCGCCACGCTTGGCAGACAAAACTCGCCCTGACAGCGACCCATTCCCGCGCGAACCCGGCGTTTGATTCCGTCCGTGTCGTGTGCAATCGGGTTTCGGGTCAGCGCTTCCAAAATTTCGCCCTCGCTGACCTGTTCGCACCGGCAAATGACGTTGCCGTAGCGAGGATTGACCCGGATTACGGCGTTTTGTTCCTCCGCCGTTTTTTCGCGGAATCCGCCCAATGCCGGGCGAATGGGATTGAAGTCGGGTTTTTCCCGCAAAGCCAGCCCGTTTTCCGCCAGCAGATTCACAATATACCGCGCGATGGCGGGGGATGCCGTCAGTCCGGGCGATTCGATTCCCGCCGCGTTCACAAAACCGGGGACGGGGCTGTTAATGATAAAATCTCCGGTGTCACCCACGGCGCGCAGACCCGCAAAGGAAGTGATTACCTTTCCGGCGGGCAATTCAGGCACTTGTCGGTAGGCTTCGGCCAAGATCTGTTCAAGTCCCTCAGCGGTGGTCGCGGTGTCGGATTTCCCGGTCACAAAGCTTGAGGTTGGGCCGAGTAGCAGGTTTCCGTCCGCTGTGGGGGACACCAGCACGCCTTTTCCCTTTTCATCGGGCGTGAAAAATACCGTGTGATTGAGCAAGTTCCCGCAAACCTTGTCCAGCAGCATATATTCGCCACGTCGAGGCCGGAGTCTGAACGAATCGTCTCCGATCAAACGCGCGATTTTGTCGGAAAATACCCCCGCCGCATTGACCACAAACCGCGCCGATATAGGCGCTCCGCTCCCCGAAATCCGAAACCCGTCCGCTTCCCGCAAGAGTTCCGTGACCTCATAATTCAAGAGGCAATCCGCGCCGTTGTCCATGGCATTGCCCGTTGCTGCAATGGCAAGCCCGAAGGGGCAGATGACCCCGGCTGTGGGTGCATAGAGCGCGCAGATTGCTTTTTTTGACAGCGCCGGTTCTATTTTTTGCAGGAGTTCGATATCCAGAATGGCCAGATTTTCCACACCATTTGCCAATCCGCGTTCATATAAAGTTTGGATTTCAGTCCGGTCGGCGGCGTTGTAACCCACAACCAGCGAGCCGTTTTGCCGATAATGCACCCCTAATTCAGCGGCCAGCGCGGGCATCAAACGCGCACCTTTCACATTCAGCCGCGCTTTCAGTGTCCCGGTTTCAGCGTCAAATCCCGCGTGGACAATGCCGCTGTTGGCGCGGGTGGCTCCACCGGCGACGTCGTTTCCTTTTTCAATCAGGCACACCGAAAGAGAATAGCGGGATAATTCCCGGGCGGTCAGCGCCCCGACCACCCCCGCGCCGATAACGGCCACATCATACATTTTTAATTTCATATATGTTCAGTCCTTCACTAAATGTCGAACAACCGACCCGGGAACTTTTCATAGTCGGCGTAGATCACGCTTTCTTCTTGAAGCAGGTTGAGCATGATCAGATTGCTGTCAATGTTGCTGCCGATAGTGATGTCCATGATCACATTCACACCCTGAGCGAAATCGTCCCCTTGTTCTTCGGAATTGTCCATGGTTACATTACCCACCTCTACACCCCACACCCGCAGCAGTTTGATCACGCCGATTAGGTCATTCAAATGCCGCAGACATAAATACAGCCGTTTGTTGCGTGGGTGACGTTTGGAGTAGGTTTTGGTCATCCGGCGGATCACGATCAGCGTGAAGGCAATGGCAAAAAAACCGACAAGCGCGCCCACATAAAACCCTGCGCCGATAGCCAGACCCATGCAGGCGCTGGCCCAAAGCCCGGCCGCGGTGGTGATTCCCCGCACATGCCCACCGTTGAGCATAATGGTGCCCACCCCCAAAAATCCGATCCCGCTGACCACCTGCGCGCCGATTCGTGAAGGATCCGCGCCGTAAGTCAGAAACATGTACTGGCCGAGCATCATGGTCATGGTGCTGCCCACGCACACCAAAATGTGGGTTCTCATTCCCGCCGGATGGTGCTGACCCTGCCGTTCAACGCCGATGAACCCGGCAAACAACACACTCAGCACCAGCCGTACGGTGACCGAAACGACGTTAAGATCTTCCAAATAATGAGTGATATTTTCCAATTCAAAACCTCCCTGATTAAATAAAAAGACGCACAACAAGAACAGCGTCCACCGCTGATTCTTATTATGCGTCTCAAAATCTCTGCATATTTATTATTTTTATTATTTGATTTTCTTTATTATACGCTAAGGATAAGAAAATTGCAAGTGAAAGTTTTTTTGGAAAGGTGTTTGACAAAGGGCGATAGATTATGGTAAAATGTAATCAAGGTCGTTGCAAGCGCGTCCGGTCAGTTTGTCTCGTAAGATGTTCGTATTATCACTATTCCCGGAGGTGTGTCTCATGAGAAGCAAATCCGTATTAAAATTAAGCGTTTCGGTGTTCGGGCGCATGGTGCTGGCCGGCTTTATGTGCGCTATTCTGTCCCTTTCGGTCACTTCTATCCTTTCGGGCCGGGGCGGTCAGGTGCTGGCCATGTTGCTTAACGTCATTCTGTATTTCAGTCTGGTATACTCTTTTGTCTGGAGCGTGGGCGACCGGGACAATAACCTTGTGCGCTACCAACACGAAAAACTGGACTTGTTAAAGGGCTTAAAGGCGGGGGTGATTGCGTCCGTTCCCGCGTTTTTGCTGTCCGCGTTGCTGGTTCTGGCTAAGCTTGGTGCGGTCAGTGAACTGTTTTTGGCGCTTTACCGTATTTTGAATGCGCCCTATCTGCCATTTTTCCTTATTGCCATGCCATCCTCGCACACGATGGCGGAGTTATCCTTTGGCGGTGTAGTACTTTCCGCGCTCACACCGCTTTTGTTGCCGGTCGTGAGCATGGGTGGGTATTATTTGGGCTTCTGCCGGTTTTCGGTCGGCGAAGCGGTCATGTACAAGAAGAGTTGAAAATCATATCCGTTGATTTGGGCACTGCGCGCACCGGGCTGGCAATCTGTGACGAGGGCGAACGACTGGCCTCGCCGCTGACGGTGCTTTCCGTACCGGGCAACCGCCTTGTTTCGGAGATTGCCAGGCTTGTCGCGCAAAACGAGGCATCACTGCTTGTGGTGGGTCTGCCTCTTAATATGGACGGGTCAAAAGGTGAAAGCGCGCATAATGCCGGAGAGTTCGCAAAAAAGCTCCAAGCGCACGTGGGTGTACCGGTTAAGCTCTGGGATGAGCGCTTGACCACCGTTTCCGCCCACCGCGCGCTTAATGTAACGGACACCCGCGGCAAAAACCGCCGGGCGGTCGTGGATTCGGTGGCCGCCGTCATAATATTGGAAGATTATCTGCGGTACAGGAAGAACAGTTGACAGTTGACAGTTGTTGTATTGTTAATCCGCGGCGCGCGGGGACGGCAGTCTTTTTAATTTAATCCGCATAAATACAATTGTTTTCCGCCACACTAACATGTATTAACAATGTGTGGGGAGTTGGCGGGAATGTTGCCGGAACCGTTTATTCAAGGCGGGGAAGAAACCGGGCAGGAAGAAACGGTCGAAACGCTGCCAACGCCGGAGGAAACCGAACAGATTAAGGAAACCGGTTCCATCACCACATCCGGAAAGCACGTCATCCATTGCCTGACCGTAATCGGGCAGGTTGAGGGACACTTTATTCTGCCCTCCCAGAACAAAACCACCAAATATGAACACGTCATCCCACAGTTGGTGGCGATTGAAGAAACCCCGGATATTGAAGGGCTGCTCATTATTTTGAACACGGTGGGCGGTGACGTAGAGGCCGGGCTGGCAATAGCTGAGCTGGTGGCGGGTATGAAAACGCCTACTGTTTCACTGGTGCTGGGCGGCGGTCATTCCATCGGGGTACCGCTGGCCGTTTCCGCAAAGCGCTCATTTATCGCCCCGTCCGCTACCATGACCATTCACCCTGTGCGCATGAGCGGATTGGTGCTGGGCGTACCGCAAACCCTTTCTTATTTTGATAAAATGCAGGAGCGCATCACCCGGTTTGTCACCGCCAACTCGGCGATTGCTCCCGAAACCTTCCTCCGCTTGATTATGAATACGTCCGAATTGGTCGCGGATGTGGGAACGGTGCTGGACGGGGAGACCGCCGTGGAAATCGGACTGATTGATCAACTCGGCAGTCTTTCGGAAGCTATCGGCGCGCTGAACGCCATGATTGAGGAATGTAGAGGTTAGGGGGCGTAGGGGTGCCCCTTGAGGTGTTGATTTGATATACAGTGTTATTCCTTATGATATAATTATGTCCGCGGGGGATTGCCCGGGATCGCAGTGGATTTCCGGCGGCGGGCGCTTTTTTCAGATTGCCCAAACGGGTGGGCAAAAAACCATTTCTCGCATGGTTTCCACCAACCCGGCGGATTATTTAAAGCCGGAATACGCGCCGGGAGCATCGATATCAACTGACAGTTGACCGTGGATTGCCGCGGCAAAATTAAATCCGTCCGCGAAAGCGAACACCATAACTGTCAACTGTCAACTGTCAACTGTCAACTAAATGAGGAGGTACATATTTTGCCCGCAAGGAAAACCGCTAAATCTAAAACCGCATCTGTGCCGCCGCCGCAAAAAAACAGGGGGCTTTCGGTACTCCTCTTTGCCGCGGCGGTGCTTTTGCTGTTTCTGGCATTGGTCAAGGGACAAAACGTCTGGTTGGCCCTACATGGCTTTTGGGTCGGAATTTTAGGATTTTCGGCTTATTTGCTGCCCTTTGCGCTAGGTTATATCGCATTGTTGATTGAGTGGGACAAGCCGGGCAAACGTCCGATGTTCAAAGCGATTCAAACCGGACTGTTGCTGTTTATGATTGCCGCGGCTATCAGTGTGTTTTCCGGCGCGTCATTGGAAGGCGGATTTTTTAAATATATATCAGAAGCGTACGAGGTGGGCAAAGAAAAAGGGCTTGGCAGCGGTTTTTTCGGCGCCTTATTGGCTTATCCGCTCCGAGCGGCTTTTGGAAGCGCCATGGCAAAAGTGACCGTTTTGGTGCTGCTGTTTCTATTCTTCATGCTTTCCACCGGCACCACGCTGCTCACCCTTTTCGGTATTATCGGCAAGCCGGCCAAAAAACTCAAAAACGGCGAGTATCATCTGCGTGGTCTGTGGCGCGTTGACGAAGAGGACGATGAAGACGGTGTGGATGAATTCGGACGTCCGCGCTTTGATGTGGATGTGAACATCGATGGCGAAAAACACGCGGAGGTTGACGGGGAACTGACCACCGAGGAAAAGCGCCGGAAATTGGTCAATACATATCACGGCAAGGACGACGGCGTCGCCGCTCCACCCATGAAAATTGATGATTTGGTGAGCCGCGCGGCGGACGAAGCGGAGCTTGAGGATGAAACACAAAAAGCGCCGATTCAAAAAACCACCCGCGTTCGCTCCCCCGGCAGACCCCAGCCGCCACCGCGGGAACCGGATCCGCCCACGGATGAGGAAGAAGCCTTTTGTGAGGAATATCAGTTTCCCAAAGCTGATTTACTTGAACAGCGCGCGGCGGAAAACGTGACCGTGCAGGCAGACGAGCTGAAAACCACCGCCGCCCGTTTGGTGGACGCGTTGCGCAGTTTCGGGGTGGAAACGCGGGTTACGGACATCTCTCGCGGCCCCACTGTTACAAGGTATGAATTGCAGCCTGCCGCCGGTGTGAAAATCAGCAAAATCACCAATCTGGCGGACGATATTGCCCTGAATTTGGCCACGGCGGGCGTCCGGATCGAGGCTCCCATCCCCAATAAAGCGGCGGTGGGAATTGAGGTGCCCAACAAGCACATTTCAATCGTGAAAATCCGGGATTTGCTCACCGGCGGGCAGTTCGAATCGGCTAAATCACCGCTCACCTTCGCCGTCGGGCTGGACATAGCGGGAAGTATGGTATTCGGAGACATCGCGAAAATGCCGCATATGCTCATCGCCGGCGCGACCGGTACCGGCAAGAGCGTTTGCATCAACACCATCATTATCAGCATTTTGTATAAGGCTTCACCCGACGAGGTCAAGCTGGTCATGATTGATCCGAAAGTGGTGGAGCTGGGCGTTTATAACGGTATTCCGCACCTGCACGTGCCGGTGGTTACGGAACCGCGCAAGGCTGCCGGAACGCTGGGTTGGGCGGTCAGTGAGATGGAAAAGCGCTACCGCGTTTTCGCCGAATTTGGTGTGCGTGATTTGCAGAGCTATAACGCATACGCCGAAAAAAGCCGTGATCTGCAAAAAATGGCGCGGATTGTAATTGTGATTGACGAACTGGCTGATTTGATGATGACTGCCCCAAACGAAGTGGAAGAATCCATCTGCCGTCTGGCGCAGAAAGCTCGCGCGGCGGGGATGCATCTGGTCATTGCAACCCAGCGCCCCAGTGTGGATGTTATCACCGGCGTGATCAAGGCGAATATCCCCAGCCGGATTGCGCTGGCGGTGGCGAATCAGATTGATTCCCGCGTTATTTTGGACATGGGCGGCGCGGAAAAGCTGCTCGGGCGCGGGGATATGCTGTACAATCCAATCGGTATGATTAAGCCGGTGCGCGTACAGGGCTGTTTCGTGTCTGAGATGGAGGTGGAGCGGGTGGTGAGCTATATCAAAAGCAAAACCGCCTCCGATTATGACGAAGGGATTATTGATGAGATTGAACGGAATGCCAGCATGGTCAAAGGTTCCAAGAGCAGCCTGCCCGCTATGGATTCCGGCGGCGATGCGGATGAAATGCTTCCCCAGGCAATTGAGTGCGTAATTGAGGCGGGGCTTGCCTCCACCTCACTGTTACAACGGCGGCTGAAATTGGGCTACGCCCGCGCCGCGCGCGTGGTTGACCAGATGGCGGAGCGCGGGATTGTGGGTCCCTTCGAGGGGTCAAAGCCCCGCAAAGTGCTGATTACCATGGCACAGTGGCTGGAGATGAAAAACCAGGAATAAGAACCTGTATTCTCAATTTTAATATAAAGCTTCCGGTGAAATATATGAACGAACGCTTCCTTCCCATCAACCTCAACGACTGCGCCGCCCGGAACTGGGAGGGCGTTGATTTTGCCGTGGTGACCGGCGACGCGTATGTTGATCATCCGTCCTTCGGGGCGGCGGTCATTTCCCGTGTGCTGGAATCGGAGGGCTTTCGCGTGGGCATCATTGCCCAGCCGGACATCAAATTGGCCGGGTCTGTTTCCGTGTTCGGCAGGCCAAAGCTCGGCTTTATGGTCACCTCCGGCAACATAGACAGCATGGTCGCCCATTACACCGCCGCCAAGCGTAAGCGACGTGAAGACGCGTACAGCCCCGGCGGCAAAGCCGGGCTTCGTCCCGACCGCGCGTTGCGCGTGTATTCCCGTCTGATTAAAGAAGCTTTTCCCGGATCGCCTGTCATTTTGGGTGGGCTGGAGGCCTCCATGCGCCGATTTTCCCACTACGACTACTGGGACGATTGTGTGTTCCCCTCCGAACTGGTGTCCTGCGGCGCGGATTTGTTGGTCTACGGCATGGGTGAGCGCGCCACGGTGGAAATCGCCCGTGCGCTGGAATCCGGTGTGCCGGCTCCGGAAATCACCAACGTCCGCGGCACGGTGTATTTGGCGGATACACCGCCGCGGGGAATCCATGTTGCACTGCCGTCCCATGAAAACGTTTGCCATCGCCGGGATCGGTTTGCCTCTGCCTGCAAGACAGAATATGCCGAGCAGGATTTTGTAACCGGCAAAACGCTGGTTCAACCGTACGGAAACCGGTTTCTGGTGCAAAACCCTCCGCAAAAGCCGCTGGAGCGAAACGAACTGGACAAGCTTGCCGAACTCCCGTTCACGCGTGGCTATCACCCGGTCTACCAAGTCGCGGGAGGTGTGCCCGCGCTGGCCGAGGTCAAATTTTCCGTTATTCATAACCGGGGTTGTTTCGGAGCCTGCCGCTTTTGCAGCATTGCCTTTCATCAAGGCCGGACGGTTACTTCCAGAAGTCACCAATCCGTTCTGGCAGAAGCAGAAAAGTTCGTCCGTGACCCCGATTTCAAGGGCTATATTCACGATGTGGGCGGTCCTACGGCCAATTTCAGGGAACGATCCTGCGAAGATCAAAAAGAACGGGGCATGTGCCGCGGTAAAGAGTGCCTTGTGCCGCTTTGCCCGCGTCTCAAGGTCTCGCACACCGACTATTCAGCGCTTCTTCGCAAGCTCCGCGCCCTTCAGGGTGTAAAAAAGGTGTTCATCCGCTCCGGCCTGCGGTTTGATTATTTGATGGCGGACAAGGATGGCGCGTTTTTCAGGGAATTGGTCGCTCACCACACCAGCGGTCAGTTGAAGGTCGCGCCGGAGCATTGCGCCGCTCACGTTCTAGCGTTGATGGGAAAGCCCCGCCCGGAGGTGTATAAAAAGTTTGCGGAAAAGTTCCGCCTCCTGACCAAAGAGGCCGGCAAGGAGCAGTATTTGGTGCCATACCTGATGTCCTCTCATCCGGGGAGCCGCCCGGAGGACGCGCTGGAGCTGGCGCTGTTTCTGAAAAAAGAGCGAATCCGCCCGGAGCAGGTGCAGGATTTTTACCCCACCCCCGGTACCCTTTCCACCTGCATGTATTACACAGGACTGAACCCTCTGGATGGTAAACCGGTTTACGTGGCGCGCCAGATGTGGGAGAAAGATTTGCAGCGCGCGCTTTTACAAGCGTACAAACCGGAAAACCGCGGGAGGATTACGGAAGGATTAAAAAGAGCGGGATTAGGGCACAGAATCAGGGAACTGTTTTCAACGCGGTAGACCGCAAAAATGATAGGCCTTTTTGACTTTTGTGTTGTTTGACTTTATATAAGAACCTGGACTCACAGTCGGCATGAGCCGGCTGTGAGTCCAGGTAAAGTAGAGGAAGATATGATGACCGACATCAAAACGCAACCGACCCAAACATTTACCGTTACCCAATCAAACGGCAACCTCATCGTCTCCCCCGTGGATTGCCTTGACTTGCGTGATACCTTAGACTGCGGGCAGGCGTTCCGCTGGCGTCAGACAGACCTTAACCTCTGGCAGGGTGTGGCGCACGGGCGGATTGTGAAAGTCCAAAAAGCGCCGGGAGCGCTCATTTTACATAACACGACCGAAGAAGAATTCGAAGAAATCTGGCGGGCATATTTCGATCTTGACCGGGATTATTCCGCCATACGCCGCCGCTTTGAGGCCGACCCGGTTTTGAAGGCCGCATCCGAATACGCGGGCGGAATCAGAGTGCTGCGACAGGAGCCGTTTGAAACACTGTGTTCCTTCATCATTTCGCAAAACAACAATATACCACGGATTAAAGGCATTATTGAGCGGTTGTGCGGTCTGCTTGGAGAGGATTTGGGCAACGATTTTTCTTTTCCGTCCCCGGAAGCCATGGCGTGTCTCAGCCCGGGCGACCTTGCTCCAATCCGCGCCGGTTTCCGCGCCGCATATCTCTGCGATGCCGCGCAAAAAGTCGCTTCCGGCGAAATTGACTTTTCTGCCGTAAAGCGACTTCCCCTTGAGACCGCCCGGCTGGAACTGATGAAAATCCGGGGCGTGGGGCCGAAGGTGGCGGACTGCGTACTCCTTTTCGGGTTGGGCAGAGTAGAGGCGTTCCCCGTGGATGTCTGGATAAAGCGTGTGCTTTTTGACCTGTACGATGGCGCGTTGCCTGATATTGCCGCGCCATACGCCGGAATTGCCCAGCAGTATTTATTTCATTACATACGTACCGGGACGCCGGGCGGATAAATCAATGTCCCTCTGTTTTATTTTCTTCGGGTCAAATACCCTGCCCC
>JAISRF010000169.1 GCA_031273775.1 Oscillospiraceae bacterium | reverse complement strand
AACGAAACCGGCGCCCTTCTAACAAAATACATCTTTGAACGCCGGGCGGCAAACGGCACCTTGCCCCCAAATCCGGTGTTAATCAAAACTATTGTCACGTCCGCGCTGGCGGGAAAAATCGCCCAAAAATACGGTGCGGAGGTTTTCGATCTGCTCACCGGTTTCAAGTTTATCGGGGGAAAAATCGGGGAACTGGAAGAGAGGGGCGAAGCCGGGCGGTTTGTGTTCGGGTTTGAGGAGAGCTACGGCTATCTGGCGGGGAGTTACGTCCGGGACAAGGACGCGGTGATTGCCGCCATGCTGGCCGTTCAAGCCGCCGCGTATTATAAGGCACAGGGCAAAACCTTTTGCGGCGTGTTGGATGAAATTTACGGCGAGTTCGGCATATTCCTTCATTCCCAGCTTAACGTTACCTGTGAGGGTATGTCGGGCTTGCAGCACATTAAAGACATCATGTCGAACCTGCGTGACAACCCGCCCGAGGGCTTCGCGGGGCAGAAGACCGTGAAAATGTCCGACTACCTCTACAGCGTTACCATTGACACCCGAACCGGTACACAAACCGACATCACCCTCCCGAAATCCGATGTGCTGGCCTATTTGCTCTCGGGCGGCGGCGAAGTGATTGTGCGCCCCTCCGGCACCGAACCGAAAATCAAGGTGTACCTGACCGCCGTTGGTAAGACCCGTGAAGAAGCCTTGGACGTTTTAAAAGCGCTGGAAAAAGAGACAGGTGAACGGGTGAACTGATGAGTTTTAAATTGTACATAAAAGTGCATAACATAAACCGTCATACCGCGGCATAAACATAATAGGTAAAATACCGCGGAAGGAAGAAAAAGTAAATATGAAGAATAAACCCATTGGCGTGTTTGATTCCGGGTTGGGCGGCCTTACGGTGGTGCGGGAGTTGATTCGCGCTCTGCCGGGAGAGGATATTGTTTATTTCGGCGATACCGGGCGGGTGCCCTACGGAGGAAGGAGCTTTGAAACCATAGAGCGGTATGCCCGCGAGGATGCGAATTTCCTGCTCCGGCAGAATGTGAAATATATTATTGCCGCCTGCGGTACCGTAAGCAGTGTGGCTCCGCATACCGGCGCGCTGTTGCCAGTGCCCTATAAGGGCGTGGTTGCTCCCGCCGCCAAAGCCGCCGCCCTCGCCACAAAAAACGGAAAAATCGGCGTAATCGGTACCCAGGCCACTATCTCCAGCGGAGCGTATTCCCGTGAACTCAGCCAAATAGACGGAAGTTTTCAGGTATTCGAAGTCGCTTGCCCATTGTTCGTGCCGCTGGTGGAAAGCGGCTGGATAGAACCCTCTGACCCCGTTTTAAAGCTGACTGTCCGGCGGTACATCGCCTCCCTTCTGGATAAAACAATAGATACGTTAATTTTGGGCTGTACCCATTACCCCATCCTCTCCGGGGCAATCGGGGCGTTTTGCGGGGAGAGCGTCAAGCTGATCAGCTCCGGCCACGCCTCGGCGACCGAGGCGACCCGGGAACTTTGTGAACTGGGGTTGCTGCGAGACGAAAGAACGGGAGGCAAAGTGCGGTTTTACGTGTCCGACATCACGGCGAGCTTCTCCGACGTGACCAATATTCTGTTCGGCGGAGATTTGGCCGCTCAAAGAACACTGGTTTCAATTGACGATTGACATAAGAGATAAAAAAACATTTTTGCTGAAATCTTTTTAATCCGCCGCGAATCGACACCGTTATTCCCAATTCTCAATCTAAAAAACGGAGGATTTTTTTTGAAAGACGTACTTATCAAAATCAAAGGCTCCCAGATCACCGCGGGCGGTCGGGAAGACGTGGATCTTACCACTGTGGGCAAGCTATGGCGGCGAAACGGTGTTTGGGCGTTAAGCTACGATGAAATCGAAGCCCCCGGCATGGAGTGCGCGAAAACCACCGTTTCTTTTGACGGGGAAACCGTAGTCCTGAAGCGTTCGGGCGGGAGCGGTTCCACGCGCATGACCATCCAGCGGGACAAGCGCCACATGTGCCTTTACGACACCGGCTTCGGTGACATGACCGTGGGGACGTTTGGACAAAGCGTGGAATCCAGCCTGAACGAGCACGGCGGTGAATGCTTTATGAGATACACTGTCGACATCAATTCAGGATATGAAAGCGTGAACGAACTGTATTTTTCCGTAAAGGAGGCCGCAAGCCGTGTCAGTATTAACCACTAAAGCGTCAAAAGACTGCCGCGAACTTATTTTGTCCGCACTGGGACAGGCAGTTGCCGCTGGCGAACTGCCCGCCGAGCCGATTCCCGATTTTAGCGTGGAACAGTCGGACGGTCTCTCACACGGCGACTGGACATCCAACGCGGCGCTGGTTTCCGCGAAAGCGTTTCGGCTTAGCCCCCGAAAAATCGCGGAGATTTTGTCCGCCCATATGAACGAGACACTCCGCGCGGGCGAATACAATTTGCCCCCGCATGGTCAACGGTACGCTGTCAATGGTCAACTGGTACAGCGGGTTGAATTCGCCGGACCCGGATTTTTGAACTTCTTTTTGGGCGCGGGCTTTTTCGGCGGCGCGGTACGCGAAATTCTTGAAAAAGGCGATCAATACGGTCGCTCGGACTATGGCAAGGGGCAAAAAGCGCTGGTGGAATTCGTGTCCGCCAACCCCACCGGCCCAATGCATATCGGCAACGCGCGGGGCGGCGCTCTGGGCGATTTATTGGCAAGCGTCCTTGATTTCGCGGGGTATAAAACCGTCCGGGAATTTTATATCAACGATGCCGGGAACCAGATTGTCAAACTGTCCCATTCGCTGGAAGCCCGCTATTTACAGCGTGTCTTGGGTGAGGACGCGGCGGAATTACCGGAGGACGGCTACCGCGGCGAAGATGTCATTGCCCTTGCCGGACGGTTTTATGACCGGTTCGGAGAACAATATAAGGATTGTGGCTCGGAGGAACGCCGTCAGGCGCTGGTGGATTTCGCCCTGCCAATCAATATAGCCGGACTGAAAACTGACCTTTTGTCTTACCGTATTGCGTACGACGAATGGTTTCACGAGAGTGCGCTTCACCAAAATGGCGAGGTGGATCGAGTTGTCG
>JAISRF010000054.1 GCA_031273775.1 Oscillospiraceae bacterium | reverse complement strand
CAGGGTGAGGAGAAGGGGCAGAATTTTGGTTCTCAGTGTGTGGTACAGGTTGTTTTGACGGTTGGGCATTTGTGATGACACCTTTTGTGGTGGGATTTTTTTAACTTAGTTCTTCCAGTATTCAGTGTACCACCTCCGATGCGATTTTGCAATGCATTTTTTCGCTATTTTTACAAAATTTTTCAGGCAAAAAAATGCAAGGTTAAAGAATGTTATTTAAGCACTGGATTCTGCGACAATTAAACGTAAGCGTCAAATAGCGAGTGTGCGCGTGTCAATGATGGGTGACACTTTTGGTAAAAAAATAAGTTCAGCCGTGGTTTCCCTGTCTCTTTCGCGCCGGGTTATTTTGGCGTATTACGCTTCTTTCGCAAAAACTCATTGAAAAAATAACCGGCAACGGCTCCAAAAAGCACACCGGCGATCATTGAGAAAATCCAGATTGGTTTTTTTGCGGGGTCATCCCCGGAACCGGGTGTTTCAAGAACCGGCGTTTGACTTGCGTCCGTTTCGGCGTCTGGCTCCGGCGTTACGGTATCCGTTTCGGCGTCTGGCTCCGGCGCGCGCGTTACGGTAATGGTATATGTCTTTTTCGCGCCGGATTCCGCTGTCACGGTTACGGTGACCTTCGTACCGCTTCCCGCGGTCAGCGGCGGACTGTTAACGCTTATTTTCGCGGCGCTGTTTTCCGGGGAGGCTGAAACAGCGAGCTGCGAAATCTCAAACGGCACCTCCGCGGTATATTCCGTTATGCCGGGGTTAAAGGCAGGGGATGTTGTTGCGTTTTCAACGGTTAACGCGGAAAGTCTGGCATTGTTTTTTCGTTCATAATCGGGATCCTGCGCGCGCGTTACGGTAATGGTATATGTCTTTTTCGCGCCGGATTCCGCCGTTACCGATACGGTGATTTTTGTTTTCCCGCCCGCTGTCAACTGCGGATTGTCGATAGTTACTTTCGAAAGGCCGTCGGCGGCGGCGGCGCTGATATCGAGCTTTGTAATATCATAGCCGACGCTTGCGGTGTATCCAGTGACAGCGGGGGTGAAGGCCGGAGAGAGAACCGCGTTTGACGCCGCCAACAGCGACAAATTGTTGTTGGTTGAAAGCGGCGGAGATACAGCCTTTGAATACGAAGCGTTTGCCGGAGATATTTCGTTGACGCCGTCGGAAGCTACAACGTTTTCCGAGTTCACGGTGATCTGCGTTCCCGCGCCAACGGAGGCTGAGGCCACGAAGGTCAGCTTGAAAATAGTCTGCGCGGCGTTAATGGGCGAGGTTCCTTTGCTGTCGTACGCCGTAAAAGAAATTTTACCTGATAATGTATGGTAATCCGCTGTCCAGCCGCCGCCGATTGCCGTTTCGGGGTTCCCGGAGAGAGAGAGCTTGGCCGGGTCAAAGGTGATGTTCCCCTGAATTCCGGAGACACCCGTGCCGTTGAAGATAAAATCGACGGTAAAGCTGTCACCCGCGCGAATCAGCGTTGGACCCGAAAAAGAAGCCGAGCCGCTGATAGCGGATGCTGAATGCCCGGCGGAAAAGAAACAACAAGTTAAAAGAAAACACAGCAGCAAGACACACAGACGTTTCATTAACACCAATCCTTCTGATATTCTATCTTAAAGGAAGCTCCGTTTTTCCAAGGATATACGAATTTAACAGGATTAAATCCGTGATGTTCACCGTTCCGCTGCCGTTGATATCGGCGGCAAGAAATGCCTGCCGGGTAAGCTCCTGTTTGCCAAGGATATAGCGGTTCAGCAGCAGCAGATCCGTTATATTAACCGTGCCGCTGCCATTTAAATCTCCCGAAACGCTTGTTATAGGATCCGGTTCCGAAGGTTCATCCGGTTCCGAAGGTTCATCCGGTTCCGGAGGTTCGCTCACGGGTATAACGTTTAGCGCGCTAAGCGTATCGTCAGAGGCTTTATAAAATATTTCAAAGAAATTTCTTTGGGTGGGGTCATATCCGTAAATATCTCCGGGAATAACGGTTAACCATGGCTTATACTCGCCAAAATCCGCACCGTCACGCACGCGCAAGGTTGCAGAAACCACAATGGCGGAACCGCCAGCGGCGTTATCGGGCTGAGCATCCCAGAAAACATTGATGGTGTTCCCGACCGTACTGATATTCTGTGCCGTCATTCCGAAAAGATTACCGGATTGTATTCTGATGAGTTCAAAAGCGAGCGCGTCAAAGCTCAAAGAAAGCTGTAAGCCAACCGCCTTGGGACCGCCCTGCAGCCGCAGTTCCAGCGTGTATGTAAATTCATCGCCGCGCCGGAGCGAATGCTCTGGAGTGTCGGCATATCCCGAAAAACAAGCAAAGGGACTTTCCGCGCCCAAAGCCTTAAAACCGGGCGGCAATACGCTAAAAAACAGATTAAAAATAAGAAGGAAGAAAAGTAAACGTTTCAGAGGGAACGCCGCCTTTTCAATAGAATAAAAAACATGGCTGCCGCGACCGATAACACCGCGCTGCCAATGATCATCCAAATGACCGCGCCGCCGGGAATCGGAGATTCGGCGCCTTGTGCGGCGGACATATTCTCCCGGATCGGTTCGCGGTTTTCCTCAATTTCACCGGTGTTCGAAACGCGAAACCGGACGCCGTGTTTTCTGGCGTATTGCCGTACAACGCTGTCCGCGCCGGCGGTTACGGTAAGCGCTTTACAGCCGGTAAACGCGCCCAAATCAATCGAATTCACGCTGTCCGGAACGGTGAGTTCGGGAAGCCGGGCGCAATGGGCAAATGAAAATTCCCCGATTTCCCTGACGCTTCCGGGAAGTTCGATTTTAGTCAGCGCTTCGCAGCCGCTGAAGGTGTATCCGTCAATCCTAACCACACCCTTTGGTATGGATATTTCAGTCAAGCTTTTACAGCCGTAAAAAGCAAACGCGCCAATATCTTCCACGCTGTCCGGGAGATCCGCGCTTTTCAGGGCAGCACAGTCATAAAAAGCATATCCGCCAATTTTAACCACACTGTCCGGGACAAACACAGAGGTTACCGTAAGATTTTCCATGAACGCCCCGTCGCCTAAGCAAGCTACAGGTTTCCCGCCCAGCTTGTCCGGTATGGTGACCTCTCCGCCTTTTCCGGTATATTTCGTCAAAATGACGGTGTCGGGATCTCCGCCCAGTTCATCCGCGTCGATGTAGACAAAATCCCCCTCGCTCTGCGCGGATACCGGCGGCGCGCATAAAATCAGAAGAAGCAGCGCCACCGCTGAATATAAACACTTTTTCATGTCTTGCGCCTCCGGTTACATACTCTTCTTCCGTGTAAACACATGGCCGACCCGCAGGCCGCGCTAATAGTTGACCGCCTTGAGCAGAACGGGATAAACGGTTTGCTCCGCCTTCATATAGCTCTGCATCTGGGTCAGCAGGCGCGCCGCGCAGGGGTTAACCGACTTGTTTTCCAGCTCCGCCAGGTTTAACATGACGCGGCCTTTTCCAAATTTCCATTCTCCGATAACCGGCTGCCATTCCCACTGACCGTTCTTGTTCTTATTGCCGCCCAGAACCACGGGCGTAATTTCATCGCCGCAAAAAGTCATGCGGGCAAGCGGCGCTATTCTATCCTCCGCGCTGTCATACATCCACGCCAGATCGTTTGGCTGTAACCCCTCCACGGCGGGGTGTCCCGTATCGCGGCTGAGCGCGTACAGCGGATCCATCGAACACGGCCGTACAGTGATTTCCTTGCCCGCGACGGTGTAAGTCCCCGGTTTCGGCGCCGTGACAATCAAACCGCCGCCCTTTTCAATCCATTCGTCGGTTTCCGCCTGATTCCCGATATATTCCTCCCAAGATATCATCTCCGGCAAGCAAAGCCGCATTTCGGGAAACACCGTTAACCGTTCGACGTTTTCGTGCAGCACACGCTCCCCGGAAAACGCCGCCATTCGCGCCAACACCTCGCCTCTCGCGGAAATCTCCGGCATCCGGAAAGAGATAAACCCCTGGGAAGCGCCGCGCGGATTCGGCTTCGCACTACCTGAATACAGCGTTTTACCGGCCATGGTAACGCTGTACCTCAATTCTGTAATCCGCTCATTGGTGTCATTGCACAAATAGCTCTCAAGCTGAACCTGTTCACCTTCAAAGAAAGTGAAACGATCCGTGCGCAAGCTGCAAAATACCGGCGATAACGCGTTCATATACTCAAAAAACGCGGCTTTAGGCTGCCGGTCACAGTCCATAATCGCCTTCATCCATCCACTCGGAAAAGCATCAATGAACAAATGGATGGCGAATGAATTCATATCGGCGTTGCGCCTGAACGCGGAAGCCTGCACACGCGTGGCAAATGCCTGATGACGCTGGCTTTCAAAAATCCAATCGGCAAGGCCGTCGGGCGTTTCATAAAAAAAACGGTGAAATTTCCAGGTTTGAGCGCCAATAATATGATCCGGATTAAAGGGTGACCGCAACCACTCCCCGGGATAATATTTTTCCATTACAGCTTGATTGTCCAAGCCCTCGCATCCGAACTCTCCGCAACCGTAATGCCAGCCGGGTTTCACGTCCATCCAGTACCCTTTGTGTAACAGCCCCGCCTCAATCCCATGTCCGTTATACCACATCGGATAACAGTGATTGTCCGGCAACAGACTTCCGGGCGGATCATAATCTCCGTCCACATGCTTGATTACGCGATCCGGATTGTGGAGTTTAACCGTGCTGTCCAGCGCGTTGAACAAGCCTTGCAGAGCATGGCGCAAAATATGTCTGTGAGGGTTGTTATTTCCGTTTGGAAACGGTTCGTTTATATAACTGTTCAAAACGCAGCAGGGGTGTGAACGAATCAACCGTTCCATTTCTCCGCCCTGCCGGATACATTCGCAAAATTGATTGATGCGTACGCTGCCAAACAAAGGCATATCGGTCTGCACCATCAAACCAAGGCGATCACAATAATCGTATACCTCCTCCTGCACGGGGCGCTGTGTGACGCGCCAGAAATTCATGTTGCATATTTTCGTCAGTAAAATATCGTCAATCAACTGCCGGTAATCTTCTTTGAAGACGTCCCGCTGTTCGAACCCCATTGTATTTGCGCCATACAAGCGGATTTCGCGCCCGTTTAAGATAAATTTTCCCTTGGGCTCGCTTTGGATGGACTGAGCAAAATTCCGGATGCCAAACTGACGGCTTTTCACGGACACAAGCTTTCCGTTTGCGTACATTTCCACCGTCACCTGGTACAGCCACGGCGCATCCGTATCCCAAATCCGCTTATTTTGTATCGTGAGCGGCAGCACAAAACGGTTAAATCCCCGCCCAAGCTTCAGCGGGACACCCTCCAACCGCGCGTTTCCCACACTGAACAGCGCTTCGGTGAACGTGTCATTAAGCCCGATGCAAATGTTTGTGGAAGGATAAAATCTGCGCTTTTCATATTCCGTATGTACAAAGTTCCGACCGTGTACGGATATGTCGAAAAACACTTCCGCGTCACCTTCATTACAGCCGTTGCATTCGATCCAAAGTTCGGACGCCGTGTCGTTCACACGGGGAAACAGATCTGTAATGTGGGCAGGCTCCCGTATCTCCGCGTACACGCGGTTATATATACCCAGTCCCGCGGGACAGTGATGCCAGCCGACCTGCGGATCATCCCAGCCCAGACCTGTCGCGGCGTAGATTTTATCTCCGTCCAACAGCATTTTTTCCAGGTTTCGGACTATTACCCTCAACGTATTGACGCCCTTTCGCGCCGCCGTTGTGATGTCCAGCTCAAAAGGCGCGAAAAAACCTTCATGACTGCCGACATAGCCGCCGTTTACATATACCTCGGCCATATAATCCACGCCCTTGAATACCAAAAACACACGTTTCCCCGAAAAATGAGGAAGTTTGAAGGCACTTTCATATACCGCCGTGTGGTATCCGGTCGGCCCACCGTAATGGGGAAGCGAAACGCGTTCCGCCGGGCCGTTATTCAAGGAAAATGTAAAACGGTTAATATCAACGCGTTTTTCAATCAAATTCGGAACAGGGGCGTAATTTTTTAAAAATCCGGCATACCGTTTCCGTTCCTCCTCCAACCTTTCGTACAGCTTTTCGGCGGTATCGATTTTGTCAGTGGCAGAAAAGTCCCATGCGCCGCCCGGCTTCAGGTCACATACCCTGTTAAGCGGCGGGAGCGGCTTCGGACGTGTTAATCCGGCGCGTTTTGACGTTTCATAATTTTGCGCGATATCCGCGAATATATCCTTAGACATAGTTTTCCCTTGCTCTTTATTTATTTTTTACCGGTGAATCAGCGCTCTGACATGCTTCGCCATCCGGTCGTATGCCCGGTTCACCGTATTCATGGCGCGTTCCGTCTTTTTTACGGCGGCGGCGTTATTTTTAATCACATCCAGCACCGTGTCCGCAAAGCGGTTGCCATCAATGCCGGCGTCGCAATCGAACAGCCATTCGTTAAGCCCGATATCGTTCCACATGTACCCCTTGCTGGTCTGCTGTTCCCATCTGCTTACAATCGCGGGGACGTGATTTCCCACGCACATAATCGGTGAATGCATCTCATTTCCGAAAAGGGCAAGCGATTTTTTGTACACGCTCACCGCCTCGTCCGCAAGCCAGAAATTCTGTCTGTGCACCACCCTGGTCCGATATTTTTCCGGAAGCTTTTCAATAATCATTTCCCGGCCGACGGCGATTTGTGTCTGATCCTCGGGACACACCAGCACTTTAAAATCCGTTTGATCCAAAATGCGCGTGACCGCGGTCCTCAAATGCCGGTGATCCCGCTCTTTGTTACGGCCGTTCAGCTCGTCAGCCGCCTGATTGTAAGGCGCGTCGCCTCGTATTGTCCAATACGGCGTTATCCGCAGCCGCGGGACACAGCAAACAAATTCCTTGTTGTTCAGTTGATTGTCCGACAGAAACCGGTTTGCGCGTCCCTCATCGGCGATATCGGCGGCAAACGCGGCGTCCGGACCGAAATCCATATGTTTTGCGCAGACGCCGTCCGATTGGGCGTTTAAAAGGGAAACCCCGTCACGGAAATACAAGAAATCCGCCTGATCCAACCACTCCTTATCCTGTTTTCGGTAGGTAATTCCCCATACGCCAAAGGATCCGCCAGTCACTTCAAGATATTGCTTCAGTTCCCACTTCCCGCACAGGCACGCGCCTGAACCGTGCAGAAAAAGATCGGCGCGCGAAACGGCGGCGCGAACCTCCCCGGAATCCAAATTACCTCTGACAATCCGAACTCCGGGAAAGCGCCTGCAAATCAGATTCATCACTTCAACCGTGATATTGACCGATGCCCACACCGTGACTTTTACCTCGGGTAGGCGCTTTTCAAGAATGGCAAGAAGTCCCGGGGTGTGCGCGATGTCGCCTATATTCACATCCTGCCACGCCGAACGCAAAAGAATTTCTTTGTTCAAAAATATCTCTTTCCTGCTATAGTAATAAACCACACAATATGATATATCTGCACTGCATTTTTGAGCGGTGATTTTTTTATCTCGACTGAATCACAATATCCTCACTCGTGATAATCGCTCCGAATCCGCGCAACTTCGCCTGCAAATCGGGTATGCTTATCTCTCCGGGCGCGGAGTGGTTTTCAATCGCCAGAGCGGCGGCCACTCCTGCAGCATCTCCTTCTAAAAAGCACTGCGGCATAACCCGCAGGCTTCCAAGTGCCAAATGATCACAGCTGACGCATCTCCCGGCAACCAGCAAATTATCAATGCCCCGCGGCACCAGCGCTCTGAACGGGATTTGATATTTAAAGCCCTTACGCGGATAATAGGTCTCGCCGTCCATGCCGGCCTTTGTGCAACTGTGTACGTCAATATAAAAGCTGCCGTAACCAATTGAATCCCCAAACTCTTTTTCAGCGATTAAATCTTCCGCCGTTATATAATACTTGCCGGCGATCCGGCGGCTCTCCCGTGTGCCGATAAGGGCTGCTGTGTGACTGAGCCACGCGTGTTCCATGCCCGGAAGATATTTCCTGAATACCTCCAAGCTTAAATACGCCTGACGGCGGCCTTCGATGGTCGCGTCGGTTAAATCCTTCGCGTCAGTTGGATTTTTACCCGCGATATGTGTGAAATTGGATCCGATTTGATCCGGCTTGGTTTCGCACCACCACCAGCCCATGGTGTGCGACTGAAACGGCTCCATGTCGCCGTTTGCCTGCGCTTCCTTCCAGACCTCTTCGTCCCCGTGGTTGGGTTTTTTGTATTTTTGCGCATATCCCACGTTTCGAAAACGCTCAAAGGATCCGTGTTCATGGCCGCCAATCTGGAACATCAGGGTCATCGGCTGAACGGCGTGATCCCGCGGTCTCCCGTATTCAAAAGGAACCCCGCTCCTTG
>JAISRF010000028.1 GCA_031273775.1 Oscillospiraceae bacterium | reverse complement strand
CAGCATTTTTCCGGCTTCGGCTTTCAGAGATACCTTTTTCAAAATGTCGGCGTTGGGCGTGTACCGGAAGGTTACGTTTTTTAGTTCCACCTCGCCGTTAAACCGGGCAGGGGAGAGGGGAGAAGGAGCCTCCGCCACATCCGGCGGCGAATCTATAATCTCAAAAATGCGCTGGGCGGAATTCTGGCAGTTGGCACCCCACCGGAATACGTATGAAAAGAAATCAAGCGGTCCGCCAAGCGCCGCCGCATAGCTTTGGAAAGAAATAATTGTACCCAGAGACAACCCCATTCCGCGCATAACAAACCATGAGCCGAACACCCAAATCAGCAAAATCAGCAGGTTTTCGGCGGCGGAAAATATCGCGCCCATGCGGGTATCAAGCTTTAAAAGACCCAGTTCGCTTTCCCGCATTTGGTTATTGGTTCGGCTGAAACGTTCAATTTCGCCCTGCTCCCGCCCGAACGCCTTCACCACCCGCGCGCCGGAAAGGCTGTCGTTAATTTGCGAGTTGAGCCGGGCGGTGCTTTTGTGACGGCGGGTAAAAGCGCGCCACCACGCCGGTGACCAAACCAGCAAAATTGCCAGCAAAACCGGTATCATGACCGCCGCCGCGGCAGCCAGCCGCCAGTCCATGGTGAACATCATGGCGATTGAGGTGACCACCGTCAGGCCGTTAACCAGAATATATGGCAGTCCGTCTATATAAAACTGGGTGATTTCGTTAGCGTCGGAAATGACGCGAGTCATAAGGGTTCCCGTCTGGCGACTTAAAAAGAAACGGAGCGAGAGCCGGGAGAGCGAGCCGAACACGGCGGAGCGTACCTGTGCCACTACATTCGGCACAATCCGCGCCACAATACGACCCTGAATCACGCCGAGAATCTGCGAGAGAAGTTTGATCGCCGCCTGCAACAGAATAACCGTTAGCAGTGACAGGCCAAGGCCGGAAAGAGCGGATTTAGCCGCGTTTTTGCCCAATATCTCGTCGTAAAGCACGCGTCCGCCCAAATACGGGGCAACTGCCGAGAGCAGCCCACCTAATGTGATAACGGCAATCATCATAACAATCCGCGCCCGGTGTGGCTTGAAAAAAGAAAGCGTACGCAGAAAAACCGCTCGCCTGTCCATACAAACGGGGCAGACCCGGCGCTCTTTTTCCGGGTATGGCGTGTGACAGCGCGGGCAAATCCGATCACGTTCCCCCGGCGAAAATTCATCCGGCTTAAGCTCTTTCCCTTCGGCAAGCCTGTTCAGAGTTTCGCACAGTTTGCGTGCATCTCGGACAAGGTGCCCGGAAAGCATGGCAAGCCGCACGGGGTTGCCATCTATGTATACAGAAAATTCACCGCCGCCGGGTCTGGAAAAAATTTCCGCTTTGGACAAGGCGGTTATGGGATAGAAAGATGTTTCAGTTGAGCGTTGGGAATGATTTGATTCATTCGGTGGATTTTGCGCTACAGTCCATGGGTTTTGTGAACTGTGAACTGTGAACTGTGAATTGTTTTGCTTTTTCGCTTTATTGGTGCGATAGCCGGGGAAAGTTCGTACATCGCCCGCCGCCCGGGAAGCGGAATAAAGCCCGTTTTTGGTGAGCGCAAATATGCGGTCACGGTACTCGCCTTCGGGAGATATGTCACAAAGTGCGCAAAAAAACACCTCAGCCGCAGAAATGTTCCACAGCGAAAGGCAGACGAACCACTCCTCAGGTAATTCGGTCAAAATCAGCAAACCCCGTTTCTGTGTTTTGATTTTAACACGGATTACCGTGGTTTACAAGTTTTTTTTATAAGATAATTCTCCGAAATCCCGCGGCGCGGAGCAGACGGTTTGCCACCGCGAGCCCGAACCCGATAGGTTCAACGGCTTCGGAATATATCGTTTGCGCCCCCGCTCTGTCGAGTTCACGCAGAGCGGTGAAAAGCCGGGAGGCCGTTTGCCTTGGGTCGCCGCGGTCGCCGAGCGATACCGCCGGGCAGGGCGTAAACGGCAGGGTATCACTGTAGCAAAGGGCAAATATGCCGGGCGCGGCGTTTTGGCAGAGAAAGCTGATATACTGTTCGCGCGAGCCGTGTATGACGGTCAGCGCCGCTTTGGGTGCGTAGTGCCGATATTTCATGCCGGGAGATGGAGGAAAACCGGAAAACCGATCCAAAACCGCCGGAGATATCTCAAGCCGGCCAAGCGTTTCACGCAGTTCCTCCGCGGTAACGCCGCCCGGGCGGAGAAGCGTGGGCACTTCCCCGGTCAAGTCCAGCACAGTGGATTCCACACCCACCGCGCAGTCTCCGCCATCTATCAAGGCCTCTATAGATCCCGAAAGGTCGTTTATTACATGTTCCGGCTTGGTGGGGCTGGGGCTCCCGGACAGGTTGGCGGAAGGAGCCGCGAGCGGCGTTTTCGCCGCCGCGATCAGCCGCCGTGCCACCGGATGAGCCGGCAGACGCACGGCTACGGTATCCAATCCGGCGGAAACAATGCCGGGACCGCGCGGGGATTTTTTTAGAATGACGGTCAGCGATCCCGGCCAAAAACACTTCGCAAGCAGAAGGGCATTTTGCGGTAAACTGTCCGTCAGAGACTCCCATTCGGCAAATTCTGAAATGTGGACGATTAGCGGGTTATCCTGTGGCCGGCCTTTGGCTTTAAAGATTTTCGCGACCGCTGCGGGGTTCAGGGCATCCGCCGCAAGGCCGTACACCGTTTCCGTGGGCATGGCCACCAGCCCGCCGGCTTTTATAATTTCGGCGGCACGGCTGATTCCGGCGCTATCTGCGGTAAGAAGCTCGGTCTGCAATGATGAATCCCCTTTCGCGCAGACACGGAGATCTGCCTCTATGGTTTTGGGCGAAGGCAGAGCAGGCACAGAGACTTTTCCCTACAAAACCGCATCCAAAAATGTCAACTGTCAACCGATTACGGCGTGTTGCGGGAATAGCCCTGTTCTATTGCCGTAAGCTTCCCGCCGCTGAAATAAAACAGCGAAAACTGGTAGCCGTACATGTGGTTTGTGGTATCTTCAAAGGAAAATGGCGGATCAACCTCATAATAAGCAAGCGCGTTTTCGGCGGTAATATTCAGCGACTTCGCATCGCGCTGGGCAGCGGTTAATATCTGCGTTTCTCCGCCGGATTTCAAATATCCCCACGCCGATTCCGGAGTTTCGGGGTGTACATCGGCAAGGGCATACAGGGTCTTTCCGTCGTTGTAACGGGCGGATAAATCCAAATATTTTGCCCGTACCTCCGCTTCGGAATCCCCGATTTTGATGCCGCGCGGTCCTTCAAGGTCATGCTCGGTCCAAAGAATATTAACCGCCCACATGGGAAGGGAGCGGTCGGTTTCGGAAAGCGGGTTATCCCGTTCGCCGTATTCAAACCGATTGCCGCCGAAGGAATAACGGCCATCCTCAAAGTAGCTCTCCAGTTCAATAGACAACCCGGGGTAAAACAGCCGTATGTAGTGGCAGCCATTGCCGGGAAAAGGGTAATAAGCGGTTTCGTAACGTGTATAAACACCAAAGCGGGCAACAATGTCATCCACCGAAACGTCATTGATGATGATTTCGCCGAGTTGCAAGGGCTTTGACGGTGCCGGTGATACGGAAGAAGTGTTTGAAGACGTGTCGGAAACCTCATGGGCAATCGGCATTTTCACCGGGCGGGAACAGGCGGCGAGGGAAAGAGCGATAAAACAGGCAACCTTTACCACAAACATGCCGAAACAAAATTTACGAAAATGTTTTATAAAAAACAGCTTAACTCTCAACTTAACACTCTCCACTAAAAATTCATTCTGAATTTTTCAGCCGCTGAGCCTGATCGGCGGTAATCAGCCCGTCAATCAGTTCGTCCAAATCGCCGTTGAGGAACTGCTCCAAACGGTACAGTGTCAGCCCAATCCGGTGGTCGGTGACGCGCCCCTGCGGGTAATTGTACGTGCGGATACGCTCGGAGCGGTCGCCTGTGCCCACCTGCAAACGGCGGTTTGCGGCGATTTTTTCGTCCTGCTCCGCCTGCAGGCGCTCATAAAGCCGGGAGCGGAGAATTTTCATGGCTTTGTCTTTGTTTTTGTGTTGACTCCGCTCGTCCTGACATTCCACAACAACGCCCGTTGGCAGGTGAGTGATGCGGATGGCCGATTCGGTTTTATTCACATGCTGGCCACCCGCTCCGCCCGAACGATAGGTGTCAATCTGTAAATCGGCGGGGTTGATTTGCAACTCCACCTCTTCGGCTTCCGGCAGAACCGCAACCGTGACGGTGGAGGTGTGAATCCGCCCGGAGGCTTCGGTTTCGGGCACACGCTGAACGCGGTGAACGCCGCTTTCAAACTTCAGTCGCGCGTATGCCCCGGCGCCTTCTATGGAAAAGCTGATTTCCTTAATCCCGCCCAACTCGGTTTCGTTCAGATTAAGCACTTCGGTTTTCCAGCGGCGTCTCTCGCCGTACATGCCGTACATCCGGTACAGCACGCCGGCGAACAGCGCCGCTTCCTCGCCGCCCGCGCCCGAACGGATTTCCACAATAACGCTTTTGTCGTCATCGGGGTTTTGAGGCAGCAAAAGCAGCTTTATCTCACCGGTCAGCCGCTCCATATCGGCTTTGGATCGGCTCTGCTCTTCCTCCACCATTTCCTTGAAATCCCGCTCCAGACCGCCGCCGTCCAGCAGGGCGCGCACTTCCTCCAACGTGGATTTTGCGGCAATATAATTCCGATATTTTTCCATCAGGGGAGCGAGCTGCTTGTGTTCTTTCAAGAGCTGCGTATAAACCGCCATATCCGCGGAAGTTTCCGGTAATGTCAAGAGGCGGGCGACTTCCTCAAACCGCTCTAAAATGGCTTCCAGCTTGTCTATCATAAACATAATCCTTTACAAAAGTTTGAAGAAAAAAATCTGATTTCTGAAGGTTTGCCGTTCTGAAATTTACTCAGGGTACAACTCGTTAACCAGTTCCGACCACTGTTCGTTGGTGAGGATATCGCCTTTTTTGAGTTTGCTTTTATATATTTTGTCAAGGGCGACCGCGTATTCGCGATTCTCCGCGGCAAGGTCTAAGCTATATATAACGGCAATTGCCGCCGCCGCCGCGCAGAACGCGGCGGTGGGTACCGTATGGCGAATGGCAAAGCCCTCGTACCATTTAAGCGGTTCCAGCCTTTGCGGGTTCCAATTCGCCAGAAAATGCGGAAAGGACATGGCTCCGGAGGTGAGCGCGGTCACCGCCGCGGGGATATATTTTTTGAAAATCATGAGTACAATGGCGGTGACCGCGAGCAAAGCGGCAATGCCCATATAGGCCGAAGAACGTTGTGCTTCGGCGACTTTTTCCGCATTGTACCGTTCCGGATCAATATCCAGCAGTCTGGCCAGCGCGAGTATCACATCTAAAAACCCTTCAAATGCGATGGCGCAAAAAAACACAATTTTTAGGGCAAGTGTAAGCCCGCCGCCCGAATGCCGCCACAGCGTACCGCTGTTTGACCAACCTTTTCTCAGAGTCTCACGTGTTTTTGAAAGCAGCCGTTGATTTTTCATGAACATCCCTTCCATGGTCAATGATAACCGCCGTTTATCAGTCAAGCCGTTAGCCCAAGGGGTTCCGCCAAGCGTCTCGCGAAAAAGGAGGAGGAGGTACCGCGAATATTTCGCTCCCTGACAGTGGAACACAAAATAGTGTTCATTTTTTTCTTATCATGTGCCTTACCAATTTTACAATCTCGCACACTGCGACCGGCACAATGGAAAGCAGGAAAATTTCCAGCCCTTCAGAGGTGTGGAGCGCCGCCAGTCCGAACGCGTCGCGTATCGGCTCAAAGATAAACAGCCCCATGGTCAGTGCCAGCGAGCAAAAAAATGCGCCGAGCATATACAAATTGGAAAACAGTCCGATTTTGAAGATGGAATGTGACGAGCGGGCATTGAACGCGTGGAAAAGCTGGGAAACTGCGAGCACGCACAGCGCCACGCTTTGCCCGTAGCGGGTGATCAAATCATCCTGCCCGGGGAAATGCCCCGCGGCGAAATGCCGTCCCAAAGTAAATCCAATCAGCGTTAGAACGCCGATTAAACAGCCTTGCCATATGGCGTCAATTCCCATACCGCCGGCGAATACGCTTTCGTCCTTTTTACGCGGTTTCCGCGTCATGATATCATGCTCCGCGGGTTCCATGCCCAGCGCCAAAGCGGGCAGGCTGTCCGTAATTAAGTTAATCCACAAAAGCTGGATGGCCAGCAAAACCGGAATCCGGAAAATCAGAATGCCCAAAAAAATGGTAATAATCTCGCCTAAGTTGCAGGAAAGCAGAAAGTGCACGGCTTTTTTAATATTGTCGTATATCCCGCGTCCCTGCCGCACGGCGGAAACAATGGTCGCGAAATTATCATCGGTCAGGGTCATAGCGGCTGCGCCTTTTGCCACATCGGTACCGGTAATGCCCATGGCGCAGCCAATATCGGCTGCTTTAAGGGCGGGTGCGTCGTTAACACCGTCACCGGTCATGGCAACGACCTCGCCCTTTTTCTGCCACATGCGCACAATGCGGATTTTATTTTCCGGCGACACCCGCGCGTAAACAGAATATTTTTCAATGTTGGCGTATAATTCGCCATCGCTTAACTGGTCAAGCTGTTCGCCGGTGAGTGCTTCCTCGCCGTCCTCCAGAATGTGCAGGCTCCGCGCGATCGCCGAAGCGGTCACCACATGGTCGCCGGTAATCATGACGGTGCGAATGCCGGCGCTTTTGCATACCTTTACCGCGTCTGCTGCCTCCGGTCTCGGCGGGTCTATCATGCCTAAAAGCCCCACAAAAGTCAGCCCGTGCTCCAATTCGGCGAAAGTGGGGTTGGAGGGCACCTCATCCAGCGGCTTGACCGCGACGCCCAATACACGGAGCGCCCGACTGCCCATTTCCTCGTTTGCCCGCAAGGCTGCCTCATTTGGGGAAGTACATCGTGAAATTACAATATCCGGCGCGCCCTTTACCACCGCGAAGGGTCGCCCGTCTATGATGTTGACGGTCGTCATCAGCTTCCGGTCGGAATCGAAAGGGAGTTCGGTCATGCGGGGAAATTGGTTGTCAATTTGGTCACGGGTTAACCCGATAAGCCGGAGCGCCGCCGCCACGATGGCGGTTTCTGTGGGGTCGCCGGTATGCTTTTCCTTGCCATCAACGATTTCTACCCGCCCGTCACAGCACATTGCGCCTAAGCGGAGCAGCATCAAAACATCTTCGCCCGGTTCGTCCCCGCCCAGCTCAATGACCTTCCTGCCGTTGTAAACGGCGGTTAAAGTCATACGGTTTTGGGTCAGCGTACCGGTTTTATCAGAACAGATAACAGAAGCATTGCCCAGTGTTTCCACGGCGGGCAGCCGCCGGACAATGGCGTGACGCTTGACCATTTGCTGAACGCCTATCGCCAAAGTGATGGTGACAATGGCGGGCAGACCCTCGGGGATGGCGGCGACGGCAAGTGAGACTGCCATCATGAACATTTCCAGCACCCGGGTGGGGAGTGCGATCTCTTTGTTTCCGAAGAAAATCCCCACTATGAATATGAGCCCGCAAATGGCCAAAGCGAGCAATCCCAAGGACTTTCCCAACTGTGCCAGCTTGATTTGCAGCGGAGTGACAGAATCGCCGGTGTTTTCCAGAATGGTGGCGATTTTTCCCATCTCGGTGTCCATGCCGGTGCCGGTTACGACAACCTTGCCTCGCCCGTAGGCGACGCAGCAGCCGGAATATACCATATTAAAGCGGTCGCCCAGCGGCGCGATATCCTCCAGTTCACCATCCGCGGCTTTGTCGGTAGGAATGCTTTCACCCGTTAAAGCCGACTCCTCACATTTCAGGCTCGCCGATTCAAATACCCTACCGTCGGCGGGAATATAATCGCCGGCTTCCAGAAATATTACATCGCCGGGTACCAGTTCCCACGCGGGGACGGTTTCCATCTGTCCGCCACGGAGCACCTTTGCGCTCGGCGCGGCCATGTTTTTTAAGGCGGCCAGCGCGGCCTCGGCGCGGCTTTCCTGGAACACGCCCAAAAACGCGTTCAGAATCACAATGGCCACAATAATAATCGGCTCAATCCAGTCGGGGTCAGAGGAAAAAAAAGCGGTCACCAGCGAAACAAAGGCCGCAACCATCAGGATGATGACCATAAAATCCTTTAGCTGATCGGAAAATCGCGAAAGCAGACTTTTGCCTTTTTTTTCAGAAATACGGTTTTCGCCATATTGCCGCAACCGCTCCGCGACGACCTCTGTATTGAGACCCGTCTCCAGAACGGTCTTCAGCTCATCTTGAACCGCTTCAAGGGATGCGCTGTGCCAGATCATATTTTTTTCCTCCACTCTCAGTTTTCAACTATCTTAACGTAGTATCTTCGCTCGTGGGGACCGTCAAATTCGCAGAAATAGACCGCCTGCCACGGCCCCAAAAGCGGCCACGCTCCGCTGATGATGAGGAACAGTTGGTTACCCATTACGCTGGATTTGATATGCGCGAAGGTGTTGCCCTCGTTGTGAACGTAATCCTCATATCAATTGTGCCGTTTCGCGGCAGTTTTAAATCAGATTTTTGCCGTAGTAAAAATATAACTGTCAACTGAATCCGCGGCGCTTTGTGCGGCGAGCCGTCCGCTTGACCATGCCCACTGTAAATTATATCCGCCGCAATCGCCGTCTATGTCCAAAACCTCGCCGCAGGCATACAGCCCTTTGCACAAGCGTGATTCCATGGTTTGCGGGTTGAACTGGGAGGTGTCCGCCCCGCCCGCCGTAACCTGCGAAGCGCCGAACCCGGCGGTGCCTGTCACTTCCAGCGGCAAAGCCTTTGCCAGACGGAAAAACGCCGGAATATCAATATCTTTCGCGGGCGTTTCCGGAGAATGGCCAAATCTTTTTAAAACAGCTTCGGCAAGCCGTCTGCCCAAAAATCCGGCAAGCAACCGGGAAGCGCTTTCGTCTCCGGCGTGTGAGAGAAGTTCAGCGGCGGAGGAAAGCAAACGCTCAAGCGCAAAATCCGGCAGCAAGTCCAACACCAAAACACAGCCGATTTTCGAAACATACCGTGAAAGTTGCATGGCCGGAATACCGGAAACGCCGTATTCCGTAAAAAGTATTTCACCGTGCCGGATCTCCGCGTTTTTGCCGTTATTAACAAGCGTAACCACGGCGCAAACCCGAACGCCCCGGAGTTGTCGAACAAAATCCGTTTGCGTTTTAATGGGCGCAAGGGCAGGGGAGAGGAGTGTAATTTTGTGCCCCAGATCTTCCAAAAGCACAAACCCGGAACCGTTTGAGCCGTGTTCCTTTGCGGATTTCCCGCCTGAGGCGATAATCACACGGTCGGCGTAGGGGAAGACCTCTGTGTCTGGCCGGGAATCGGCCATTTGCAGCAGAAATCGGGGAGCGTCCGATTCTTGCCCCGGTTCCGCAGCTTGAATCCCCGTAACCTCGGTGTCCGTCAAAACCCGTACGCCTAACCTCTCACATTCAAACCTTAACGCGTCCAGCACCGCGGATGCCTGCCCGCATGCGGGATACATTCTCCCTTGGGCTTCCACGCGGCATAAAACGCCCAAGCCTTCAAAAAAGGCCACCGTATCACACGGAGAAAAACGATTCAAAGCGGGCACCGCAAATTCAATATCGGCTCCGTGATAAGCCCAAAGATTATCTGCGGACGCGCGCGCGTTGCTCAAATTACAACGACCGTTGCCGGTGGCAAGAAGTTTTTTGCCCATTCGGGGCAATCGTTCAAAAACAGTGACACGCGCGCCCGTCCGCGCGGCCGAAACGGCGGCAATCAAACCGGAAGCTCCGCCCCCGATGATGGCGATATTCAAACTCATAGTCGGTAAATGCCGGAATCCAGAAGCACAATCTCGTTGGAATTCACCTTAATATATTGGTGAACCGGTTCTTCAAACACGGCGTAATCCTGTACGGTGTACGCGTTGATGTTGATTTCACGGATTCGGCAGGTGCCCGCGTTACAAACAAGCAGGGAATCGTTAATCAGCCACAGTCCCTCCGGTTGAGAGAAGGCGGGGGTTTTACCGCCGCCAATCCGCAGTTCCTCGCGCATAGTGCGGATGTTATATCTCACCACGGAATCGCTTTCCGGGAATGAACACCACAGTTGCCTTCCGGAAATTATCCCGTCCGCCGGGCCTTTTTCCTTATATATGAGCGAACCGCTCCACAGCGTTCCGGCTTCGGAATCGTAAGCGGCGGCGTCTCCGTTGGGGAAAAACACAAAAGATTTCCTGTCCGCCGTCTGCAGCACCTTGCAGTTCAGGTAGTCCTTGACTTGACGTTCAAACACCTTGAAATTGTTGCCGAATTTCGCCAGCAGATAAACACTCCGGGTCACGGGCGAAACCGCACCGGTTTCAAAAGAAAACAGTTTATATGAAACGACCACTTTATCTTCGTACGCGCTTTGCATGGCCGCGAAGATAAATCCGTCATTATTAGCAGGTAGCATGTGTATGGCGCCCTTTGCGTACAGCCTCTTCAAGCTCAATCAACCTCTAAAGTATTCATTACATGATTATTCTACAATAAAAACTCCGCGCGGTCAAGCATTATTATTTTTGATCCAGAGCTGAAGCATGAAACCGGCAATCTTTTTGACTGCGGTTTATGATAGTGAAAGTTTGATTCTGTCAATCTCCCGAAAATGGACCGAAATGAAATTATTCTTTTCAAAATCCACTTGCAGAATAAGATTGCCTATGTTATGATTAAAAAACAGAGGGAGTGACGAAATGAACAACGAAGAAAAAATCCTCAGTTTGCTTGAAAACATGGGAGACCATATTTGCAAGATTGAAACCCGGCTTGACAAGATTGAAAGCCGGATCGACAAGATGGACGAGCGGATCGACAAGATTGAAACCCGGCTCGACAAAATGGACGAGCGGATCGACAAGATGGACAAACGCTTAAGCAAAGTGGAAGAGGACGTGAGTTTTGTGCGCGGTCAGCTTGTGATTATTGAAAACGTTCACCTTAAAAAGCTGAATTTCATCAGTGAGGGAATCAGCGGTTGGCAAGAGCGAAACAGGCAGATTGACAAACACGAAAGCAAGCTGGAAAACCACGGTAATCGCATATGGGCGTTGGAACAGGTAGTAAAGGTTTGACTCTTTAACCGCCTTCGACCGGGTAATTTTTTTCTGGATTGCGATGCTGCTTATTGCCGATGTTTACGAATTGCTTCGTCAATATATACACTCGGAAAAACAGCGTCTTACACAGAATAAAATCGCAATAGGAGCTAAGTAAAGTATGTCAAATGCCGCGTCGCCCATGATTATTCAATACGACCAAATCAAGTCCCAGTACCCGGATAAGCTTCTGTTTTTTCGGTGCGGCGACTTCTACGAAATGTTCAAAGAAGACGCGCTCACCGCTTCCAAAGCGCTTGACCTCACCTTGACCAGGAAAAAAAGCGGCAATAACGAAACCGTGCCGATGTGCGGCGTACCTTACCACAGCGTGGAAAGCTATATCGCGCGGTTGATGGAAAAGGGCTTCCGCGTGGCAATCTGTGATCAGATGGAAGACCCTCAACTGGCTAAAGGTATTGTCAAACGCGAGGTCACCCGCGTCATTTCCCCCGGCACGGTGATTGAGGACTGTATGCTTGACAGCGCCAGCAACAATTATCTGTGCGCGGTTTATGTGTTAGAGCAAGCGTCCGGGCTCTGCTTTGTCGATATTTCCACGGGTGAGCTGTCCCTGACAGACTTTCCACATGCGGAGGCGCTTCCAATTTTGAATGAGCTGGGGCGTTATTCCCCGCGTGAAGCGCTTTTGAACGCTGCCGCAAATAACGGCGAGCTCACGGAGTTTTTGAAAAATCGGTTGAACTGCGTGATGTCGCAAGCCCCGGAACTGCCGCCGGACGAATGTCAGCGGTTGATTAGCGCCCGGTTTGGGCAAGATTGTCTGTCTGAACTGGGTCTAGCGCCCGATTCAGCCCCCGCGCTTGCCCTGGCCGGAACACTTTTTTATCTGGAGAGTCTCAAACTCGGCAATATTACCGCGCTAAACCGCGTGAATTATTATTCAGGCGCGCAGTTTATGAACCTTGACCTGTCTTCAATGCGGAATTTAGAACTGCTGGAAACCCTCCGCGCCCGCGAAAAGCGCGGGTCGATTTTGTGGGTGCTGGACAAAACCCAGACCGCCATGGGCAAACGGCTAATCAAAAGCTGGCTCGAAAAGCCCCTTGTGAGCCCCGCCGCCATTCTCAAACGGCAAGACGCCGTGGCGGAACTCCTGGAAAACCTGCCCATGCGGGACTCCCTTCGGCAAAGTCTGACCGGCATTTTTGACCTTGAACGTCTGATGACTCGCATTACCTACGGTACGGCGAACGCCCGTGAACTCCGTTCACTTTACAACACGCTGCAAATGCTCCCGGAGGTGAAAAACGCGGTCTCGGGGGCGGAAAGCCCCATGCTCATTTTGCTCTGCGGGCACTGCGACACATTGGAAGACACCGCTCGGCTGATAGAACAAACCATCGCGGAGGAACCGCCGATTTCCGTGCGGGAGGGCGGCCTGATCAAACCGGGCGCGAATCCCGGCGTGGACGAGTTGCGGCTGATTATGACCGACAGTAAGTCGGTATTGGCCGAACTGGAAGCGGCTGAACGCGCGCGGACGGGCATCAAAAACCTGAAAGTCGCTTACAATCGCGTGTTCGGGTATTACATAGAAATAAGTAACGGCAATAAAACGGAGGTGCCTCCCGATTATGTCCGCCGCCAGACACTCACCAACTGCGAGCGGTACATTACGCCGGCCTTGAAGGAGTTGGAGGATAAGGTGCTGGGCGCCGAGGCGCAGCTGTACGCGCTGGAATATGACTTGTTTGACGGTGTTCGCAAGGCGGTTTCAAAAGAACTGCCCCGCATTCAGCAGACGGCCAAGGCAATCGCGCGGATGGACGTGCTGTGTTCGCTGGCTCTGGTTGCCGCCGATAACCGCTACGTGCGCCCGGAAATCGCGTTGGATGGAAAAATCATCATCAAGGATGGCCGTCACCCGGTGGTGGAGGCGATTTCACAGGCTCCGTTCGTTCCGAACGACACGGAACTAGACCGGGTTGACAACCGCTGTGCCATCATCACCGGCCCCAATATGGCGGGAAAATCCACCTACATCCGGCAGGTCGCGGTGATTGCCGTTATGGCGCAGATTGGCTCTTTCGTCCCGGCCGGAAAAGCGCATATCGGCGTGGTGGATGCGGTGTTCACGCGGGTGGGTGCGTCGGACGATTTGGCGGCGGGGCAGAGTACCTTTATGGTTGAGATGAATGAAGTGGCAACTATTATCAAAAACGCCACCGCTAAAAGCCTGGTTATTTTGGACGAAATCGGGCGGGGAACGTCCACCTTCGACGGCATGTCGATTGCGCAGGCGGTGCTCGAATACACCGTCGACAAGAAAAAGCTCGGGGCTAAAACCCTCTTTGCTACGCATTACCACGAGCTCACCGAGTTGGAGAGCATTCTTGACGGCGTGAAAAATTACAACATCGCCGTGAAAAAGCGCGGGGACGAAATTACCTTTTTGCGCCGGATTGTGCGTGGCGGCGCGGACGACAGTTACGGCATTGAGGTTGCTAAATTGGCGGGTGTTCCGGACGCCGTGGTGAACCGCGCCAAGCAGATTCTTTCCGCGCTGGAGGCGGGGGAGACGGTGAAGTTTAAAGGCGCGGCTGCCGCGCCCAAAGAAATGCCAGGCGGCCAGACCAGTCTGTTCGCCGGAACTCAGAACCCGATAATCCAGCGTCTGGCGGCGCTGGACATCAATGTGATTACGCCGATTGAGGCGCTGAGAGTGTTGCACGAGCTAAGCGCCCAAGCAAAAGATTTACTGCTCTGAGTCAATAAAATATTCACGTTAAACCGAGAGGTGATTGCCATGCCTGAAATAAAAATCTTGCCAAAACACATCGCGGAGCTAATCGCCGCGGGGGAAGTGGTGGAACGTCCCGCCTCCGTCATCAAGGAGTTACTTGAGAACGCCGTGGATGCGGGCGCTACGGCTGTCACCGCCGAAATCAAAAACGGCGGCGTGGTATATATGCGGGTGACGGACAACGGATGCGGTATTGGGCGCGACGAAGTGCGAACTGCTTTTTTGCCTCACGCCACCAGCAAAATCGGCAGTGAGGACGATTTATCGCGGATTTTGACCCTCGGTTTCCGTGGTGAGGCACTGGCTTCCGTGGCGGCGGTTGCGCGGGTGGAAATGCTTACCGCCGCCGCGGACGGCGAGGGTACGCGGTATGTGATTGAAGGCGGAGAAGAAACGTTGCTTGAGGAAGCGGGCTGTCCGACTGGCACCACGGTAATCGTCCGTGATTTATTTTACAACACCCCGGCTCGCATGAAGTTTTTGAAAAAAGACGTGTCCGAGGGAAACTCCGTGGCGGGTGTTCTGGACAGGCTGGCGCTTTCCCGTCCGGAAGTTGCGTTTCGGTTAATCCGGGACGGTAAACAGGTGTTAAATTCCCCCGGCGACGGCAAGCTGTGGAGTGCCGTGTATGCGGTATTCGGGCGTGAATTCGCGGACAGCCTTCTCCCGGTGGAGCATGAACAAAACGGAATCCGCGTGTCCGGGTTTGTGAGCAAGCCATCCGCAGCGCGGCCCAACCGCAATATGCAGTTTGAGTTTCTGAACGGGCGGTTTGTGAAGTCCCGCACCGTGGGCGCCGCGCTGGAACAGGCGTTCAAGGGCACTGTGATGACAGGGAAATTCCCCTCTGCGGTGTTACATATTGAATTGAATGCCGAGCTAGCGGACATTAATGTTCACCCGGCAAAGCTGGAAGTGCGTTTTGCCGATGAACGCCGGATTTTCGATGCGGTTTACCGCGCGGTCAAGCCGGTGGTGGAGCAGGGGAATACGTTTCGCGCGGCGGTCTTGCAAAGCAATGAGGGAGACACGGACGGGCGGCAAACAGGCCGCGAAACTTGGCATGAAAACTCCGTTGCGTTAGTGGCGCCGCAAGCGCCGAAGTCCGTTGAACCAACGCCAAAACAGCAGAGTATGGGAACTTCCGGGTTTTGGAAAAGGATTGAGGAACCTAATAAACCGCTTACCCTCAACGACCCTGCCGGAAACGCCGTGCCGGGAATCACGGTGAATTCCGATTACATAGGGGATAAACTTTCAGACGCTTCGAAGCTCAGCCGGGAAAAGCCCCAGACAGGCCGCGCTTTTCCGGCCTTTTCACCCCGCGTGAATATAGACATTACCGTGGATGAGGATGAAGAGAACGACGAGCCTCCGGAAGCTTACGCACAACGGGAAAAGCCGTCGGAGCCGGGAACCGCCGCCAATCGGCAAGACAATACCAATCCTAAATTGAGCGGGTTAACTGAGGATTGGGCTGAAACCTATCCAACCGCCGTGCAGGAGGAAGCGGTTCCGTATCGCGTAATCGGCGAAGCGTTTTCTACTTATATTATTGTGGAATGCGGCGAAAGGTTGGTGTTTATCGACCAGCACGCCGCTCACGAGAGGTTGCTGTTTGAAAGGCTGCTTGACGGCGCAAACGGCGATGCCCAGCAACTGTTAACGCCGATCGCCGTCACCATGACCAAGGAAGAGCATGCCGCGCTCTTGCAAAACGCGGGACTTTTGGCACCGCTGGGCTTTGAGTTGGAGGATTTCGGTCAGGGCGCGTGTTTGGTGCGCGCCGTTCCGTTTGTGCTTGCCGGAGGCGATGTGTCAGGAGCGCTGATTGAGATTGCGGAAGGGTTTTCAGCGCACAAGGGCAGAGCGGAGGCTTCAAATTTGGAATGGTTGTACCATTCCGTTGCCTGCCGCGCGGCGGTAAAAGCGGGAAATAAGCTGAAACATGAGGAACTATTGCCGCTGGCTCAGGCGGTGCTGGAAGAAAACAGCACTGCCAAAAATTGCCCTCACGGCCGTCCCACCGCGTTTGTGCTGTTACGTGGGGAGTTGGAAAAGCAGTTTGGGCGGGTTTGATTGGACGTTTGCGGAACTTTGGTGATTTGTGTTACAACAGCGCAAAAAAATCATTGCCAAAGTGACCGCAAAACGCTGTAATGGGAGTCGCTGTGAATACAGGTTCTAAAGTAAAATAAAGGAG
>JAISRF010000031.1 GCA_031273775.1 Oscillospiraceae bacterium | reverse complement strand
GCAAAATCCCTTTCATCACCCGGGAGGAGGAGCAAGCCGAAAACCTGCGGAAGCTGTTAATCGCCATGGCGGACGACATACGCGTTATCATCATAAAACTGGCTGATCGGCTGCACAATATGCGCACCATCGCTCCGCGTTCAGAACGCAGTCGCCGGGAAAATTCGCTGGAAACGCTGGAAGTATATGCGCCAATCGCCCACCGTCTGGGCATCCGGGCAATTAAAGAAGAACTGGAAGATTTGGCCATTTCTTACCTTGACCCGGTAGCTTATGCCGAAATTGAAGAGCAGCTTTCACAAAACGCCGAATACCGCCGGAGCTTTCTGGAAAAAATCAAAATCCGCATTGAGGAACGTGTAAAAGATAACCTGCCCAACGTTTACATTGAGGGCAGAGTGAAGTCTATTCACGGAATATACCGTAAAATGTATATGCAGGGCAAGGCGTTCGATGAAATTTACGATATCTACGCCCTCCGGATTATCGTGGACACGGTGACGGACTGTTACAACGCGCTCGGCGTCATTCACGACATGTACCGCGCCATTCCCGGGCGGTTTAAGGACTACATCTCTACGCCCAAAAAGAATATGTACCAAAGCCTTCATTCCACGCTGCTTTCCCGGGAAGGGATCCCCTTTGAGGTGCAAATCCGCACATGGGAGATGCACCAGACCGCCGAATACGGCATCGCGGCGCACTGGAAATACAAAGAGGGCATTTCCAAAAACGACATGAAAAACGAGGAGCGCCTGAAGTGGATTCGGCAGCTTCTGGAATCGCAGAATGACACAGACGATTTTGACGATATTGTCCGCACGATTAAGACGGATTTGTCGCAGGACGACGTATTCGCCATGACCCCAAAAGGTGATGTCGTTTCCCTGCCTACGGGGAGCACGGTGATTGATTTCGCCTACGCCATCCACTCGGCGGTGGGAAACAAAATGGTCGGAGCCAAGGCGGACGGGCGGATTGTACCGTTGGAGCATGAGATAAAAACCGGTGAAGTGGTTGAAATCCTCACCACCGGACAGGACGCGCGCGGACCCAACCGGAACTGGTTGAAATTCGTCAAAACCAGCGAAGCGCGGAGCAAAATCCGCAGCTGGTTCAAAAAAGAAAAACGCCCGGAAAACATTGCCGAGGGGAAGCGGGAGCTTGAAAAAGAGTTAAAACGCAACTTTATTGTACTCCCTGAACCGCAGATGAGTGAGTTTATTCTGGCGACCGCCGAGCGTCAGCATTTTCAGAATCCGGACGATTTTTACGCCGCCATCGGGTACGGAGGCATCGCCATACCGAAGTTGCTCCCCCGAATGAAAGAGGAATACCAGAAGCTGGTGCGGCAGAAGCCAGACCTGGACATCAGCGACCTGCAAACCGCGCCCGCTCAGGTAAAAAACAGTGCGTCCGGCGGCGTGTTTGTGGAGGGAATCGACAATTGTCTTGTTAAGCTTTCCCGATGCTGCAACCCCTTGCCCGGCGATGATATTATCGGGTTTATCACCAGGGGGCACGGGGTATCGCTTCACAAGCGAGACTGCGTAAACGTACCGGCTGACACCCTGCAGGCCGAAGAACCCGACAGGTGGGTGAACGCGCACTGGGCCAGCGTACAGAAAAAAGACACGTTCAAGTCCACGGTGCAGATTCTGGCATATGACAGGAGCGGCTTGCTGGCGGACATCAGTTCGGTCATCACCGGTATGCGGGTGATGATTCATTCGGTGAACGGGCGGGAATTGAAAAATTCCGTGTATCAGGCGACGATTACGGTGAGCATTGAGAGTCTGGAGCATTTTAACCTGCTGATCAACCGGCTGATGCAGATAGATTCGGTGATTTCGGTAAAGAGGTCGGGGCTTTAATTCAATTGACAATTATTTGCTAAAATGAAAGGCGAATCATAGTTATGCAAAAGTTAAAAATATCCAATGATTTAACGCTGGACAGGCTGATTTTGGGAAGCTGTTATTTTGGAAACGGCATTTCTGAAGAGGAATGCTTTGCCATGCTGGACGCTTACTGGGACGCGGGCGGACGGACGGTGGACACCGCACGTGTTTACGCCGTCTGGCTCCCCGGAGGCGACGCCAGCGAACGGGTAATCGGGCGGTGGATGAAGACCAAGCCACGCCATGAAGTCTGTCTTGTGACAAAAGGCGGCCACCCACCCATTGACCGTATGACAACCGGGCGGTTGGACAGGAACAGTTTATACTTTGACCTTGCCGCAAGCCTGCAAGCGCTTGATACCGATTATATAGACCTGTATATTCTCCACAGGGACGACGTTTTCCGCCCTGTGGCCGATGTAATGGAAACGCTGTCCGAGTTTGTACAGGCGGGCAAAGTCCGCGCGCTGGGCGCTTCAAACTGGTCTCTGGATCGGATTCTGGAAGCGAATGAATATGCGGTGACCACCGGGAAAACGCCCTTTTCCGTGTCCCAGATTCAGTGGAGCCTGGCCGCCAGCACACCCCAAAGCTGGGGAGATGAAACCCTGGTGTGCATGACTGAGGATGAATACCGCCGCTACCTTGCGGCAGGCCTGCCGGTGATGGCGTTTTCCTCCCAGGCAAAGGGGCTGTTTTCCAAGTACCTTGACGGCGGAGAGAACGCGCTCAACCCAAAGATCCGCGCAAGATTTTTAACGCCGGAAAATTTGGTGCGGGCGGAAAAGGTTCGGGAGCTGTGCGGGCGTTCCGGCTTCTCCCCCGCCGCCGTTTCGCTGTCTTATATTACGCGGAACCCCTTGCCCGCCGCCGCCATTTTGGGCTGCTCCAATTCTGAGCAGCTAAAAGATTCGCTTACGGCGGACGGGATTGAGGCTTTTTGGTTTTGAGACAAAACCGTAAAATTGATCCATTAGACAGGTTTTAACTTCACGCTCCCCGGCATAAATATATGGTAAGGGCGACCGTCCTCGGACGCCCGCAAAACCGGGGGGAGAAAAAAACATGACGGAAATGGATGAAACGCGCCCGCGTCGGAGACGTGAGCCGGACAAAGGGTTCGAAGTCTTGAAAGCGCAGCTGGTCATTTGCGCCGCCGCGCTTCTGTTCGCGCTTATCCTTAAATTTATCGGCGGAGACGTATACGCCGCCACAAAAGAGAAATACGCCACCATGTTCGACGACACAACCACTGTGGACGAGGTTCTGCAAACGGTCACCCACGCCTTTGACATGAGCAGCCGGCCTGAAGACGGGAGCGGGAGCGGAGCCGAAAGCGAAACGCCCGCGGAAAGTGAAATCTCCCAGCCGGAAGAAACCGGTTCCGAAGCCCCAACCGAATCGGCTGCCTCCGCGGGTTCCGGCGATCAAGTCGGCGGCGAGGATGAAGGCGCTGCTTTTACCGAATATGGTGACGCGGTAAATGGTATTGTGCAGACGGGCGCGTCCATCAACACCATGAAAATGCCGGTTATCGGGCGCATTTCGGACTATTTCGGGTACCGGACCCACCCGATTACCGGGGAATTTAAGCTACACCGCGGGCTGGATATTGCCGCGCCCAGCGGCGACAGCATCAAGGCGGCGTACGACGGCGTGACGGAAAAGCGCGGCGAACAGGACGATTACGGCCTTTACATCATGCTGGATCACGGCGGCGGGCTGGAAACGCTGTACGCCCATTGCAGCCGACTGATTGCGCCGGTCGGCTCCGCGGTGAAAAAGGGTCAGGTGATTGCACTGGTGGGAAATACTGGCAATTCCACCGGCCCTCACTGCCATTTTGAGGTTCGCGTGAACAACGTTCGCATTAACCCGCTCTGGCTGATTGCCGACACGACCGCATGACCTTTACCCTGTTTCGCTGCCGGTTTACGATTTCGTTTTATTTCGCGGCCATGCTGGCGGCCATGCTGTTGCTCGACCGCACCGGGATTATGCCTCTGAGTGTTTTCGCGGCGCTTCTCCACGAGGCGGGGCATTTTCTGATAATGCTTGCCTGCGGCCAAGCCCCGCGGGAAGTCACGCTGCAAATGGGGAGAGCTGAAA
>JAISRF010000018.1 GCA_031273775.1 Oscillospiraceae bacterium | reverse complement strand
TCAATGCGTTAAATGAGTTGACACAAAGCAAAAAATCTGTTATACTAAGCGTATGACCAACTGGTCAGATTCCGGGGCACATCTGTCCCAAATTCCACGATGGTGGGGACACCATCGGCTAAACGGATTATACGACCAAATTAAAAATTTCAAACTGCAATTAAAGGAGAAGTAAAATGAAAATTAACAAAATTAATGCATTGAACTTATGGAACGAGATCTACGGCCGTGAAACTCTTGTAAAGGATTTCCATGGTAACTACATGTCCCGGGATGCTTATGGAGAGGAGAATGCTTATCACCTTGTGTGGGGACAGAAAGTTCTATGCGGTTGGAACATTCATCATATACTTCCTAAAGCTGCGGGCGGAACGAACGAAAAAAGCAACCTCATCTGCACAAATATTATCACGAACCGTGAAGCCGGGGACAAAACCACGTTTTGGATTGACGACTGTAACTATCAAGTACAATGGATTGATGGGGTAAGAAAAATTGTCATGCTTAATCCGGTCAATAATCGACTTCAAAGTTTGTCGTTCATCTCAACAATCAACCAAATGAAAGGAGTAGCTTATGGGAAAGCAATTGTGGGATTTAGACAGCGGTGAAATGCTGTTTTCCCTCTCCGATAATCTATTGATGGATTACAATAGCAATCTTCTGCAACGTGTTTCAGACAACCTTGCCATGGATTATGATTCCGGCAATCTTCATTTAATAACGTCTTTCGGTTCTAACGACAATGGTGATTTTGACGGGGCCAGTTCGTTTTCCTCTTTTGGCTTTGATGGGGACGATGATTAAAAAATTAGGAGACTTGCTATGAAAAAAATTATTTCTTTACTGATGCTGATGACGATTTTATTGTGCGGTTGCTCCATTGCAAATAGTATCCTTTTCGATGGTAGTATCGCAACCTTAAAAAGCTGGTCTTTTCAGCACAACGAGGGAACAAATGATTATAGTGTGTTTTTTGGATTGTGTAATAAATCCGGTGAATTTATTTCCGCAGATGTTAATGTTGCCGTTCGGATAGTTAATGATAAGGATGAAGAAGTTTATAACGGAAATAAATCTGTGTCAAAAAACGATTTTTCTTACTACACAAGCCAAAACGCCGGAGAGCAATACCTCGCCAATCTAAGGATTCCCGCTTCGGAAGTGACTTCGGGTAAATCTTCAAACGGAACGGTCTATCTGACGGTTAAGCAAGGCGATACAACCATTTTTGACGAAGTAAATTGTAGTGCGCTGTATTGCCTTCCGATAAAGGATATTCAGTTAAAAACAGACTCTCTCCCTTTTGAAATTAGCATAAAAGGTTTTGATGGCAAGATCGAATCAAAGATAAAAATTGAAAGTGTTACATATGTTTTCGATAAGGCTATGTCGCCAAAAGTAAGCATTACAATCGCTGGCACAAAAACGTATGCTAACAAGTCTGCTTATGATACGCTTAGCTACAAATTATATGACAGCGAAGGCTATATGGTTAAATCCGGTATGATAATGCTCAGTTCACTCGGACAAGGTGATAAATTCAAAGAAGATACAGATATTTATGACATAACGCCCGGTGAATCATATACATTAGAACTTACTGAACACGAATATTAAAATCTCTCATAAATTTTCACCGCCCTTTGGTTATTAAGTCAAAGGGCGGTTTTCCCTCTGAAACCTCTGAAAAATGTTTTCATTTAGTATTGACATTTATTCCATTTAAGGTTATACCAATATACAGAATGAGGCGATTCAAATGGCTAAGACTTCAAGCATGTATATTCGCATTGACCCCGAAGTGAAGGCGGACGTGGAACGGATTTACTCAAAATTCGGGATGAGCATTACCGATGCTATCAATGTATTTTTGTATCAGTCGCGCAATATCGGCGGGTTGCCGTTTGACCTGCGACCATCTGTGCAAAAAGAATTTACATCTCCGGGGCGCGTTAAGGGTATTTTAGGGAAGTACGCAAATCCTGCCCTCGTGGCGGCAGAAAAGGGCGCTTGGAATAAAGCGTTGGAGCAAAAGCATGACAATATTTGATGCAAACGCCGTGCTTCGGTATATCCTCGGCGATAATGAACAAATGGCAAATGACGTGGAGAATCAGCTTTCAAAAAACGATTGCTTTGGTCGCCGCACAGATAGCCCGGAATAAGCTCATATGCCATAAAGTAATCTTCCGCTGTGCCGTCTTCAAGAGTCAAGCCAAACTCTCTTGCACGTTTGAAACCGAGTTTGGGATAATAATCCGTTATGCCTGTGATTAAAACAGCTCCATAACCCAACTCCTGCGCCTTTTTCAGACTGTGCCGCACCAAAGCCGCGCCAATGCCCTGACGTTGATATTGCGGCGAAACACTCAAAGGGCCGAACGTGAGCGTTTCGGTTTTAGAATCGTCCGGGCGCAAGACAACGCTATTCGTGTAGAGGATATGTCCGACAATTTTGTTATTTAACTCCGCAACAAAGCAGAGTTCGGGTATGACGGATTTTGAGCCTTTGAGCAGATAGATTAGATAATGCTCATCCATTCGCCGTCTGCCGGGGAAATCAACAGGCAAAAAGGCTTCATAAGTTAACGGCAATATTGCGGTATAATCTTCCGGGCGTTCGTTGCGGATTGTTATGTCGGTGCGCCTTGTTTTAGCATATATTTCCATATCAACGACCTCCTGTCTTCTCGCCAAAAGACAATTGTGTTTGTTTTTCATAAATTATTATTCCTTAAAAGTGCACTCAAAATCAATCGCTCGTTCTGCTCTTGAAATCCGCTTCAATTTCTTTTTTCCAGTCCTCGGCGAGAGATACCTCTTTCGGTGCTGCTCTGAATGAGGCCACCGCTTCGCTGACTACGCGATAATTTAGTTCAATGCCCTTGCTGTCGTTGTGGAAATTTTGAGCGCGACTGCGGTCTGTGCCGAAACTGTCGGCAACCTGTGCCGCATCAATGTTTGCGCCGAGGAAGATAAACTCCCAACCATATGCCGCCTGACATTCGTCACCTCCGCGACCTGATGCGCTATCGGTTCAAGCTGACCAACATTTGTGGACGGTCGATGCAAGCACCCAATTGAAGAAATTCAGGCTGCCGTTGACGGCTCTATCTCCCATGAACAAGCCGCCAAGTTGCGGGAAATCCTAAAGCATATTGATGAAGTCAAAACTCATAAGCAAAATATCGAAGCTGAAATCCTGCGGCTTGCCGCGCCGTATCAAGAGACTCTGGATTTTATTCGTACCGTTCCGGGCTTTTCCTCCGACCCGATGACCGCTATTGCGCTTCTTTCGGAAATCGGCGGGGATATGTCATCAAGGACGATATTCCCGCTGTATCTCCAACATAAATCATTATCCGTTTTTTTTGACCGCCTTCGGACGGTCTGTTTTCCTGTGCCGTTTTTTAAGGCGGTGCGTAATCTTTAAGTTTCAAACTTATACTTTCGCACTTAACATTTCCTTGATTCTTTCCTGAAATTCCGTAAACCGTTCTTTTGGCATATATTTTTTAATCTCTGTATAATCCACGGTTTTTAGCTTCTCTAAAATGTCAGGGTGGTTTTTGATAAACCGTTTTGACCATTCATCAAGTGGCAACAACGAACTGCGCCCTTTGGTTGCGTGGCTCACACCCATAAATTCTTCGTTAAAGGCGATATTGTGGTCAAAGCATGGGGCGAGCGATATAAACTCGAAAGTCTTCGCATCATACAAAACGCCCGTGTTTTCGTCGTGCATATCGGGGTTGCCTATGAGGTAGTTAAAGATATACATCCGCTCGATTTGTCCGGCGATGTCGTCCCTGCCATTCCTTTTGAACTCATTGTAAATTTCTTCGTCCGTATCAAAGTAACGCTTTAACTCCGCCGCGTGGACAAGGGATACATCGTTGCTCGTGAAAAGTCTGATATTCACAAAATCGCCATCAAACTCACATTTCGCCACGGTCACGCCGATTTGCTTGCCGAACAAATACGCCGGATATTCGAGGACTGCATCTTCACGCAATTTTACAAGATTTTCGCCTATGATAGCTTTCGTGAAAAACCCCTTCGTTGTAAACAAAGAAGTATGACCGCTCAAAAGCGCGGCGGGATTGTCAGATTTACCCGTAAGAGCATACAGGCTTAGTTCTCTGCTTTTATCCCGCAACGAGTTCAATTCGTTCCACGTGTGATTAGTGTCCGAGGTTTTAAGCCAAAAGTTATCGGTGAACGAAATGCCGGAACTGTCCTTAATCATCTTATCGCGGTCACGCCCGACCTTTCGCGCAATATACACCATGTTCATGTAGGTGCGCTGGGCGTTGTCGATGCGATTTGTTATCCATTCAAACGCATCAACCGGTCGGATAATCTCAAGCCTCCTGAGTGCAAAAGGCAGATATTTCGGCTCGTACACCGTGACGGCATCCGCCTTTCTGTCAAAAAGCAGCACAGGCGTTTCTTCGTACATAATGGTATATTTTGACACTTTGACCTTGCCGTTATTTTCCATCGTTATTTCCTCCCGATACTTATATTTTCGCCAACAAATTCATCGTCAGGCTGCTGCGACCGTCGCCCTGCGGGACTTCGACATTTTGGAATTTAGCATAGTTGACCGTCACGCCGTCATCAAGGTCAAGCTCTATCACTTGGTGGGCGATGTGGGCGATGACTTGGTCGTAGGCGACACATTCGGCGGCTTTTTTGCGGATGGTTTCGATTTGCTTTTTGTAGCCTGCTGCTTCGCCCGGCTTGGTGTCCGGCAACTCGGCGAGCATTTGCAGGCGGTTTATTTCCGCTTCATACTTGCGTTGGAGGGGATGGAGGTAATCCGTCCGCACGCGCGCCGCTGTGTATTTGTCGTAGCGGTGGAGATAGATAAGCGCCTTGAAACCGCTCTCTTTGCCGCTGTCAAACTGCCAGTAGATGGGCTTTTTATGATAGACTTTCAGATGGTCGGCGTAGAAGTCGCTCAGAAAATAGCGGCGAATCTCTCGCCCTAAGTCCGCGCGGCGCACGGTCACATCCTTGTCCTCAACCTCCGGCGTGAGTTCGTCCCGCAAGCCGTATATATCGATGAAAATGCGGTTGAGTTCTTCCTCGTTGGCTTTGAGGGTGTTAAACCACTCCGCCGTTTCATGTTCCCATTTTGCAAACGCCGCTTCTATGCTCTTATTCCCCTCCTCTGGAGGGGTGGCGGCGAAGCCGCCGGGGTGGTGCTTTATCGAAGCAACAACCCTATCGATATTTTTCTTTACATCATTATCCCGAATATGAAGGACGTCCAATCCCAAGCCTTTCAAATACGCGTCACGTTGTGCGTCATATTCCTCTTTACCATCGTGACTTGAACCATCAGTTTCTACTATCAAATTAACATTTGCGCAGTAAAAATCAACGATATAATTGCCGATAATTTTTTGCCTGTCAAAATCCCATCCGTTTACTTGCCCGCTCTTAAGGCGCAGCCACAATAGCGCCTCCGATAACACACCCGCTTTACGAAGTTCGCGGGCACACGCTTTTAGTAGCGGGTTGAACGGCAGGGCGTTGTAGTTCTGGGTGTTGCGCTTCGCGCTCAAAGGCACCACCCCGCCGCCTTCGGCGGCATCCCTCCAAAGGAGGGGAATCAGCGGATGCCGCTTGAAATCCCAAGAGGTTTCAAAGCTGTCCCAATCGGTGCGGGAGATGTCGATGTTTTGATGGACGAGGTGATTGACATTATCCAATCTATCGCCTCATTTACGCGCAACAGAGGATCCCCCAACGCCGTTAATCTGTCAAGCTGTGTTTCACTGCCCAGCAACCGTGTCTGTTTCATGTTTGAAAGTCCCCCTTCGTTTTCTTGATCATATTCTACCACTTACACCCCAACTTTTCAAGAGGTTTTCGGAGGTTGTCTGAAAGCTTTCCGATTTTCCGTTTGTGTTGGTATGCTTGGTTACGCGGTGATAACCGTCATATTCATAGGTTTCGCTTTTTCCGTCCGGGCGTGTGATTTTCAGCAAATCCCCGGCGGCGTTATAGGCCATCAGGGTAACTTTGCCGTCAAAATCCGTGATTTTTGTTGGCAAGGTCGGGTTATTGGCATCGCCGTAAACATAGCTTTTAACTTTGGTGTCCGCGCGGGTTTCGCTTGTTATATTGCCGTTCGCGTTATAGGTGTAGGAATATTTTGAATTGGATGCAAGAGTATTGTTCGCGCCGTAGGTTTTATCTTCCACTTCGCCGTCAGGATGCTCAACTTTAATCGTGCGGTAGGTATCGTCGTAATGATAAGTTGTCGTATTACCATTAGCATCTGTGGTGACGGTTTTATTTGCAGAATATACCAGTACGGTTTCATGATTCTGCGCGTCCCATTGGTTTGTTACCCGGTTTTCGCTGTCGTAAGTGTTTTTAGTCGCCCGGTTTCCGCTTTGGTCATACCATTCAGTCATCCGGTTTTGACTGTCGTAGACATAGCGGGTTTCTTCGCCCAGCGCGTCTGTATATTTTACCAGATTGCCATTGGCGTTATATTCATAACGCAATTCGGCGGCATTTGGCAAGATTATTTTTGAAATGCGCCCCATGTTGTCGGCGGTCAGGCCGTATACCTTGCCGGATGGGGAAATGAGGCTTTTGATGTTGTAGTTTTCATCGTACTGGATTTCGGTACGCAGACCCTTTGCGTCAAAGAGATCGGTTAACAAACCCCAAGCGTTGAACTTGCGATACGCGCCGTCGCTCTCATGGATTTCGTAACGGTAATAGGTTTCGTCGCCCACCGTGTAAGGGATTTTCTTCAAGTCAAGGAAGAACCCGTCCGGACTGATATACCCGCCGCTGCCATTTGGTTTGAAGAACAGTGTCTTGCCGTCGCCTTTGGCGTAGCCGACAGTTCCATTTTCCTGCTGATACAGGTATTCGGAATATTCAAAGCTCCAGCGACGGCCAAACAGGGAGTTGTACGCCTCGCCCTTGGAATTGTAAGTACGGGAAATATTAAAATCTCCGCCCAAATCGGGGATGGTGGCATCGGTGGCTTCCAGCAGGAAGTTACCGGTGTTCAGGTTGATTGGCTCAAAGCCATACTCACAGTGCAGGCCGCGCCCCATCAGGGCACTGTCAATCGCTTTCTTCTGGTCGTCGGTCAGGGGCGGCGGGTTGTAAGGAATTTCGGTGTTCGGGTTGCGGATAAAGATGGTGTTGTTGTCAATGACAAGGGTATCCTGCACCCGGTTATCACGCATGATGGTGTTCAGCGGGACGCCGTAGTAGTTGGCAATATACGGGAATGTGTCTCTTTGTTTAATTTTGTAAATCAGGAATTTCTCGCTGTCTTTTTGTCCACTGTTTTGGCCGTTTAAGGTTGCTGTCGCGGAAATACGGTAGGCTTTGTCTAATTCCAGGCCGCCGAACAACTTGGTTTGCCAGTTGGAAAGTTTGTCTTTATATTTAGTGCCGTTTGGGAACACGGAATCAAAAGAAGAACTGTCGGGAAATTTGTAACTCCGGCTGGCGGTTGTGGTTCCGGCGTTGTTGTCGGGAGCCAGCCAATAATTCACCGTCGCGTCCGGCGTCGCAAGTCCGTCCGCGAAAATGCCGTCAAACAGCAGTTTGCCATTAGCGTCTTTCTCGGAAATCGGGCGCAGAATAACGGTCATGTCGCCAATCGGCAGATTTTCATCCACCGGGTCCGGGATTGACCAGTTGATGGTCATACTGGGACGGTTCGCGCCGTTTTTGTTGTGGAACACCTCGGCCTGCATGTTGCGCTCATCTTCGGCTTTCATTACAAAACCGTGATTTGTGGCGATTCCCTGCACATAATTGTTAACCGTTTCACGGATGTCGTAACGCAACCAACCGGCTCCGCTGTTTGATGGCTGAAACTGGATAAACGTATGATTATACCCAAGCTGATTATTCCAGGTAATATTGGATGAATTCCAGTCCTGATCGACTTCGTAAAGGCCAAAATTGGTCGCTCCACGACTCCAAGCCGTGTAATGATAAATATTAAATCCGGCGCTGTCAATTTTGGCTTCTTTGGAAATGGTTGAAAAGTTAAAGTTAATTTTGATGTATGTGCGGGTCATGGCGTGCAGTACGCCGGAATCCGCAATATTCTGGCTGACAATACCGTCGTCATACCCCACGTAAGGATAGCTGTTATCGCCTATGTACATATTGGGCGAACCTTGCTCCACACAATACAGCCCAATATCCAGGGCTTCCGTGCCAACAGGCGGGTCAATACGCACGGGGTAGGCGCGTTCCGGCGAATCTAACCACGCCTTGTCCGTGATTACCGTTACAATATTTTTGCCCTTTTCTTTGGTGAGGGACAGCGTTACATTCAAGCTGACCTCACCGGAGGCATCGGACATTTCCGGCGCGGCCAACGTAAACACCGGTTCGTTTTCGTCCTTGTCATAGGCAATGACCGCGCCGTTTTTTTCTTTCAGTTTCAGGTGGGTTTTGACTTCAAACCGGAACTCGCTTTGTTCCACACGCTTGTTAAGGACAATATCTTCTTTTAACTCACTGCCCAGTACGGTATACTGGTAATCAATACCGTCAAACACATTGTTGTACAGCACGGCATTGCCATCAGCCACGGGACGGGAAAAGTCCCCGCCCTCGGGAATCAGTTCAATTTTACCGCCGTTCTTGCTGATTTTGATGCCGCTTGATTTCGTGATTTTAAGCGGCAGCTTCACATCATACGCGCCTGCCGTATTGGTGAAATAGGGCGCGGAAAACCACGGCTTTACCTGCCCCAGCGTGTTATCCACCAGCGCCGGTTTGCCGTTTTCGTCTAAATATGTACTGCGCTGGCCGCCCGCCTGTGTGGAAAAGGTGGTTTCACCGGTCTGGTAGGTTCTAGAAAACTCGTCCACGGCAATTAACTCGCCATCCGGCTCCGGTTCCTGATAATACTTCTTTGGTTGGCGCTGCGCGGGGTCTTTGGGGTTGGTCACGGCTGTCAGGGCGCCGTTTTTCTTGGGCGCGGAAAAGTCAACATAGCGCGGGTGCCCGCTTAAATCCGCCGCAATCGCAGAAATGCCGGGCGATGTCATTTGTATAAAAAAACACAGCGGCAATGCAAGGCTGATACCGATTTTAGTCAACTTTTTCACGATGTTGTCACCCTCGTTTTTGAATTTATAAATGACAATATTTTGGTGTTTGCGGTTAAACCGTAACCGGTTCTTTTTGCTTTGTTTCAATGTGCTCATATTCAAGCGGTACTTTTGAAGCTTTCTTTTGCGCTTTTTGATATTCTTTGGGGTACAGGGAAATAACCAGCACAATTCCAAACGCGCCGATTGCCGCCATAATAACAGAAACGGCAAGCTTTATCCAAATGGACTGTGTAATGTACCCGAAAGGAAGTTTTGCCAGCTCTCCGGCGGCAAAAAGAAACGCAATGGCAAGCATCACTTTTACATACTGATTTTTCAGCGTTTTCAGGCCTTTTGATACGCTCGGTATGACCTTGCGTTCGGCTGTCGCAAATACCATGAGCAAATGAACAAGAACAGGCAACATTAAAAAAGTAAGAACATTCGTCACATATTTAATTACACCCAGATACTCATCAGCCGCCATCGCTGATTTTAACACGGCCTGAATCAACACGGCAATCAGGCCGTAAAGGGCACTAACCACAAGTATGGCCGCGAACTCCAAAAGCAGCAAAAGCAGTATACCCTTGAAATACACCGCCGCTCTTTTCTCGTTTACGGATATTCCGGCGAATAAAAACGAGAACAAGATCAGCGACGCCAAAC
>JAISRF010000016.1 GCA_031273775.1 Oscillospiraceae bacterium | reverse complement strand
CCCTCACATGCCTGTTTTGGACGAGCGGCCCGGCGGCCTTTTTGTACGTTTTGCCCATTGTGTTCCCTCCTCACCGGCGCGCGCCCCGGCGCGGGACCGGCTTTGTTTTTACTGTTTTTCGCTGTTTTGCGCCTTGGAATTTATTCTCGTATCGAGCAATGAGAACAAAACCGTGTCTTTCGGGAAATGATCCCGGAACGGGATGATCACGTCGCCGTAGAACAAAAGCCCCTCGCCGGCGCCCGAGTGTGTGACGTAGGACAGTTGGTGCGGCGATATGCCAAGCTGCTTCGCGAGAATCTGCCGGTCGCCCGCCGCCTGATTGAGCATATAGATGAAGTCGGAATTTTCAAACTCGTGTTGTCAAGGTGTTTTGTCCAATTCCCCAAAAAAATCCCTGCGGACGTTGGTCTGTGAGCAGTTTTGGCGTTTTCGAGCAAAACAAAAAGCCTTGGAAATGCTTGTTTCAAGCATTCTCAAGGCCTTGCCTGTTGAGTTGAACGGATTAAGGGTTTTTGCGATTCAAGATGAGGTTAGGCAGTATGGTCGCATAACGTTCCGGCTGTTTACGACGTTTTGACGGCCCGAATAAGGGCTTTGCGCAGCAAAGGCCGGTGTCGACATTTTTGAATCTAAAAGTGTGCTTGGCGAGTTGCAGACCGGCATCGATAGGATTTTAAATAATACACCGTATGGATATTTCATATCGTTTCTTTTTCCGGGTGTGATATGTAAAATGATATTGGGGTATATATTAGTGGACAGCATGGATACAACAAATAAAAAATACGATTTTTCCAATATAGGAAAAGCCATAAAGACAGCGCGGGAAGCAAGGCGTATGCCGCGTTCCGAAGTGTCAAAAATTGTAGACCTCGACCCAAGATACATCATGTCTGTCGAAAACAAAGGACAGCATCCGAGTTTCCAAAAATTCTACGAACTTGTCACTCTTTTCAACGTTTCCGTGGACCGGTTTTTCTATCCGGACAGTAATTCCGGAAGCTCCGACCGCCGCAGACAAATCGAAGCCGCACTTGACGACTTGGATGAAAAAGACCTTGTTGTGTTGGAATCCACGATAAGTGGTCTGCTTGAGGCCAAGCGGGTCGAGGAGCGGGAACGGTGATATCAGGATGTTTTGTTTGCGCGGAATATGAAACGGAACACATCTGTTGCGGAACATCCTCCGGGCATGATATTACGGATTTATCCGGATTGCTTTGCACGGAGCGGATATGAACAATTCGGCCAGATTCATCTCAATATATGAAAAATACCGCAGGTATATGTATTCCCGCGTTTCTTCGGTACTGAAAGAACCGCATGACATTGAGGACGCTTTGCAGGAAGCATGGATACGCGTGTATAAAAACCTCGGCAAAATCAGCGCGGACGACGGGCCGCGCGCAATGGGATATATGGGAACCGTTGCGGTAAACGAAGCCCTGCGCATTCTTTCAAAAAATAATTCGCGGCCGGATGAAACGGAATGGGGTACGGACGGGTTAGATATAATAGAGGATATATCCGTATCGGTTGAAATGCGGATCATAAACGCGGAAGCGACGGAAGAACTGGAATCATCCCTGAATGTGTTGGATGACATTGAAAAGCGCATTTTTGTCATGAAACACGCATACGAAATGAAAAACACGGAGATAGCCGGGATACTCGGAATCAGCGCGGCAAAGGTCGGCATGAAGCTGTTCCGCGCGGCAGGGAAATTGGCAAAGACAGGCAAAGGCGGCGGGGACGGCGCGGAGGAACAATGAAGAGTACGGAAGAACTGATCGCCCGTGAAAAATACAACGCCAAGATGAAACTCCTTGCGCTGAAGCTTTTGGAAGAGCAGATCGCGGAGGACGAAGAAATCATGGCCGCCGCCGAAGAAATCACCCTGCCCGATTATGCGGAACGGGGCTTCCAAAAGGCGCTTGCGGAAATCGGGCGCGAAAAAAAGGCGGAGGCGCGGGCGGCGCGGCTTCGGCTTGCCAAACGCTTCGCGGCTTGCGCGGCGGCATTGGTTGCGGCGCTGTTTGTTGTTTCCGCAGCGCTCGATACCACCGCAGTGGCCATGATCAACAGGGTTTTTGCTTTTCTGTTTACGGAAAACGAGAACTATGACACGATTACGCCGGTTGACGGCAGTGCCGATGCAATCATAACGGGGGAACAGCGCGGTCATTACTTCCCCGAATATTTGCCGGAGGGGTATGCGCTTGCAAGCGAGGAGTTTTACGACAGATTTATTGTAATCACTTTCAATGACAATGGGGGAAACCAAATCAAAATAGATGAAGTCACATTGATCGGCGGCAATACAATGCTTGACAATGAGAGGATTGATTCCGGCAAGACGACCGTGAACGGGGAAGTCGCGTTTTGGAGTGAAACCGACGATGGTCTTTCGCTGTACCTGAGCAGCGACGGGACAGGTATCACAATCAATGCGAACAAGGAAACCTTGGAAACCCTGATCGCCGTCGCCGAAAGCATGAAATACAAAAATCCTTAAAAAAATTAATTTTTTTTCAAAAAAAGTGAAATGAAACGCCTCCTGTTTGGGTTATATATACAGGAGGTGATTTTATTATGATCGGAAAAAAGATTTGTCCGTTATTTCTCGCCGCGGTCCTTATCGCTTCGATGGGATCGTTTTCTTATGCCGAACCGCTTGGCACATCCGATAACGCGGATGCACTTACGCCTTACTTTGTCGCCATCAACAACATTATGACATCGTTGACTTTCGAAAGCGGGAAAGCGTACTGCGGTGTAATGGTAAACGTATCGCAGACCAAGGCCGATTCGGTGAAATTCAACATCACGCTCCAAAAGAAAGTCGGGACAACGTGGACAAGCCTTGTATCTTGGGAGCAGACTGTCAGTGTCGGTTCTTCAAACTACGCTTTGTTTGAAAGCCGGTACAACGTCGGCAGCGGCTATTATTACAGGTTCAAGGGTACAACGACCTGTTACAAAAACGGCAGCGTGGTCGAGGCCCCGAGTTTTGAATCCGCAACTGTTTATTTTTAGGTTCTGTGGGTAATTAAGGAAGGGCGGGATGCGTATGATTGTAGCGCAAAAGAGAAGTTTTTGACAATAATTATTACCGATAAATGGGGATGTTTACAGGTATATCGAAAACATCAGTAAAGGAATGAAAAAAATGAAAAGAAAATTATTTCCAATTATGGTGTTGCTTGTTTTAGTCTTTGGCATGAGTAGTGGTTCATTCGCAGGAACGATCGAAGAAGAATCAAATGATAATGTAATCGCAATAGAAAAGAATTTTTCCGGAGACAACGGTCAACGCTCTGAAGGTGCTATTGATGTGAGTGGAATAACTATTGAAGATGACGATCTAAGTGATTTAATTCAAGTTATTGAAACAAGCACATTGACAACGGAAGCAAAGATAAAAGCTCTTGAAAACGTCAGTGGATTAAATTCAGTGATTTCCTCTATTCCATCCAGTAAATTTTTGAATGTTTGGGTTTCCACTCAAACACAGAGTTATTGGTGCGGTCCGGCTACGGCAAAACAATTGGTTACATACTTTAACGGTTCATCCGATCCGCAAGCTACCATTGCAAGTGATATGGGTACAACTACTGCGGGTAGCGATATGGCGCAAATCAGAAATTATGTCAACAATAAAACCGGCGTATATTATAATATTTATTCGAATCCAAGTCTAAGTTATTTAACATCATGTATCAAAGCTTCAATTACTGCAAATATGCCCCCGGTACTTCGAATGAAAGTATCAACTTCTTATGGCTTCCCGTATTCTATAAGTTCGTCAGGTCATTTTATGAATGCAAACGGATATGATAGTTCATCTGTACGTGTTACGGATCCTGAAATTAAAAATCGTAATGCCTCAAGTTATCCGGATGGTTGGTATTATGTTTCATGGAGCAATGTATATGATGCAACAAATAATCATTTTGCAAAAGAATTAGGGGCCTATTAAATCTTTTTAAACGCCAATATCGATTTAGATAGTCGGGAATAGCCTTGATAATCAACCGTTTTCCCGACTATCGCCATATTGATTGGCATTTGAGATTCGTTGGAAAATAGGTGCACAACGATGTGGAATTTTTTCGTCGGCAAGGTGGTTGAACGGGGAATTATGAATAAAAAACATTCAGATTATTTATTGCTCCGCCGACTAAATGTTGGAATGAGTCAGCGAGATCGTTTGGCGGCTTGTGCGAAGCAAAACGCAGGCGAACTCGAAGGTTCGGCGAGACTTTGCGGCAAAGCAAGACGACAAAATAGTCGCCAAATCGTCCAATGTTTAGTTGTCGGAGCGATAATAACGCTATCAATTCTAATGTTTCTGTCGACTTCATGTTCCGCCGGGAACGTATCGGATGATGCGACTGAAATTCCGGTGGCATTAATAACTTTGCCGGAGCCGTCCACAATCATGTGTGTGGCTGATAACGATGTGTATTATTATACGGAAGAGTTTGTGGAAGAGGAATACAACCCGAATATTGTTTTATTCAGCAAAAATATATATATCAATGATACGAAAAAAATCGGGGAGATTAAAGATGCCGCCGGATATCCAATCGAATCATTATTCATAAATGGGAATGTCTATTTTTTATTAAAAAGAAACAGTTCTGAAAATGTGATTTATGAAATAAACGCAAATGACGGTTCAGTTGAGCCGATTTATAAAATCGAAGACGATTTGTCATTTGCATTTTTAAAAGGCATGAAAAATGCCATTGTGGTATTGAAAATCATAAAGGGAAAAAATGGGTTTATTCGTTATGAGATAGACAATCTGGATTTAAGGACTTATAAATCCAAAAAAATAGTGGAAAAGAGCGCGAAAGAAAACTCCGGAACCGTTATTTCGCATATTTACGCCACATCTGAAAGTTTTTATACACTTGAAGGCGATCGCAACGGTGACGATACAATGAATATTGTCAATTACAATCAAAACGGTGGTGTTATTGAGGAATACAAAGTGGACTTGTCCGAATTTTTGGATATCAGAGATATTGCGCCGGAATCACAACACGATTTTGCATTGGACTTATATGTCACCGGCAATTATTTCATAATCAGCACTGCCAATCAGCGCAAAATAATATATGAATTGGAAAGAAACGAATTGAAAGAAATAAAAATTCCGGGGATTTTATATGAAAATGTTCCAACATCTTACCAAGTATTAATACCTTCCGGCGGAGAAATAAGCGCCTGTTTGTATTTTTACAATCGTGGAAACGGGGATTTGATCAAATTCGACGGGAAAAAGGGTGGCTTTGCGAGTATGATTTTACCCCGAAACCATTCCGGCGGCGCATATATGTATTTAAACAATAAAAATCAATTGTTTATGCGACAAACCAACAACTTATTTACTGAAAGTTAGCAGATAAAAAATGCTTTCTGCGCCTTGAAAATTCAACATTTTTAGCCATAAAAGTATGGCGAAATCCTCATGGTTGTGGTATAATGATATCGTTAAATAATCACAAAAATACCAACACACAGGAGGCTCGCCATATGTACAGTATACAGGAAAAACGTATCCTGAACAGTCCGTTTTTGCGTCGGTCAATGAATTGGTTGCCCTCTGCCGCCAACCGCCCGCGCTGCGGCGTTTTCGGTTTCGCTTGTCGAGGAAATCCCCGAACCTCTCATTTTTGGGAAATATCCCAAACCCTCAACAGCGGGAGCGAAAGAAGCGTTTACAGCATGGGAAACGGATACAGCAATAACAGAGCCGGAAGCCGCCGACGCGGGCGGCGAAAACACGGGCGGGCGCAAGCGGAATGTCCTCCTGGAATTTCGCGTCACGGAGGCCGAGCGAGATTTGATTTATGAAAAAATGCGCTTGCTCCACACAAACAACCTCGCGGCCTACGTCCGGAAAATGCTGATTGCCGTTCTGCGCCGCAACCCATCGCGGCACCCCCAAAACGATCGTCATCACAGGGGTTGTAACATTTTGGGGCAGGAAAAACAATAGCGGCGCGGAAAGTCGATAAAATTTCACCATGCACCGGCAGCAACCTCCCGCCGCAGGCGGGGAGGGGAAGCGCCGCCGCCCGAGAAAGCTTACCGTTCCATGTCCCGCGTTTTCGCCCGCTTGAGCCTGTCCGGTTTCGGCTCATCCCTGCCCAAGATTTTCTCGGCGTTCCGCTTGACGGTTTCCACGCGCCCCACCTCGTCTTTCAGCTTGCGGTAATCAGCGTACAGCACGGATTTCTCGGCGGTCTTGGCGGCGCGCTCATCTTTCCACTTCGTGATCGGCGGCAGCTTCTTCGCGTCGAACCGACCTTGAAGCACATCGCGCAAATACCGCTCGGCGGCATCGCAAAGCGTGATTTCGGCGCGGTTCGCTTCGTAATAATCCCGCGCCGCGTCCAGAGCCTTTTGCGCCTTGCGTTCCGAGAAAAAACCTTTTGTTTTTTTGGCGGTTTCATACTCGGCATACAGCTTTTCGTACCGCGCCCTGTGTCCGCGATTGTTCTTGAAATTCTCGCTGTGCCGGATATGCTCGTCAAGAGTATTCAGACGCCGCTCGACTTTTTTAAGTTTGTCGCCCACACCGTATAATTGCGCGTTCATCCCGCTGACTTTCGCGTTCAAGACCGCCATATCTGTGATGTGGTTTTCGGTGAGGAAGTTGAGTACCTTTGCCGCCGCTTTGAGATCGGCGATTTTACCGTACCGGCTCGCGCCTTCGCGATGGTTGAGGATTTCGGTGATGACGTCGGTCAAGGTCGGAGGCGCGGTGTTTTCCGATTCGGTTTTCAGCCAATCTTTGACGCGGTTTATCCTCGCCCGAAGCCGGCGGATTTGCGAGTTGGTGACGGCGATTTCGCGGTTGATGTCCCCACGATCCGTGCGTATGCCTTTGCGCTCCATTTGGGAAGCGGCAACGCCGAGATGGATTGTCGGAATTTGCTCTGCCCCTTGCCGCTCGTAGGAGCGGTGGTCGAGAATATTATCCTCGGTTTGCACTCCCGCAATGTGCAAAGCGGTGTTTGCATACGCCGCCCACGCCCTGCGCCATTGCTCGGCTTTGTCGCGGCCGTTCCAGTCGGTGGTCTCGGTGCGCTTTTTGTCGATTTTCACGACCTTCGCCCCCCAAGCGCCGTCCTCCCGGATTGGCCGCATCGTCAGCATGATGTGGGCGTGGGGATTGCCGTCGCCTTTGTCGTGGACGCAAACGTCGGCGCACATCCCGGCGCTGACGAATTGCTCTTTCGCGTACCTGCGGGCAAGGGAAATGTTTTGTTCCGTCGAGAGTTCCGCGGGCAGGGCAATCTCGATTTCCCGCGACAGTTGCGAGTTTTTTTGCTTTTCGATTTTCTCGACGGCGTTCCACAGCACGCAGCGATCCGCGTATTCCGGCGGCGCGTGTTCCGGCAACAGGATTTCGGTGTGAACCACGCCGCCTTTGCGCGTGTAGTCGTTGGTTTTTCCGTCGTATTCGCTCCTGATGAGTTCGGCGGCGCGGTACGCGGCGGCGGCAACGGCGGATTTGCCTTTGCCCCGCGTGATTATTTTGATGCTCAGATGGTAAATCGCCATTGGCCGCTCTCCTTTCTTCGGGTTTTTGTGAGGGAAAATACAAAGCGGCGCGGCGTATCCCTTGCGATTGGGATATGCCGCGCCGCTTTGCACAGTGGGGGTTCAGGGGGGAATGTCCCCCCTGAATTTCGCGCCGGCAGGTGCGAAAACGCCCCCGCCGGGGCGCACGGCCCCGCTTGCGGGGCATAAGTGCGCCATTCGGATTTTTGCTCAGCCCGCGATCTCGGTGCGTCCTGCCGCTTCCCGCGCTTCGGCGACCGACGCCGCGTTGCCCTGCGGCTTCGCGTTTGACGGCGTTTCGTGGGGTTTCCCGCCGCTGTGCGCGGTCACGTTCGCCATAGCGCGGCGGGCGTAGTCGTTCGTGACTGTCTTTTCGAGGAACGCTTTGATTTCGTCGTTTGTGAGCGCGTCCGCGCCGGGGACAAGGCTTTCCAGAATCGCGCCGCGCTCGATCAGGCGTTTTGTCCGCGCCTTGCGCTCCTGCTCTTTTTGCTGCTGCATGAGCCGCTTCAACTCGTTTTCAAGCTGCGCCATCTCCGTTTTTTTGAGTTCGATTTTCTCCGTTGTGGTCTTTGCCATTTGTTATATCCCCTTTCATTTTGGACGTAAAAAGGCGGCTCACTTTTTCAATCGTGAGCCGCCCTGTGCGGTTTGGCTATGCTGTTTTTCCCTGTCCTGCCCGGTTCTTTTCAGCGCGTTCTTTGCGTTTGTACTCGCGCCACACGGCGCGTTTTTCTTCGGCTTCGGCATCTTCCGGTTCGGCTTCGTCCGGCGGGGCAAACTGCCCGATGAAATTCAGGTAAATGTCTACCTTCTGTTCCCGTTTGCCGCTCGATCTGTCGGCTTCGTGGACGATTACCCTGTCGATAAATTCCGCAATCAGCGGAGCGGTCAGTTCGGAAAAGTCCGTGTGCCGCCGAGCCAGTTCCAGGAATTTGTCGGCGCGTATGCCGTCGCCGGCAAACCGCTCAAGTTCGTTTTTCATCTCGGCGGTTTGCCGTTCAAGCGTTTCCTGTTCGGATTCGTAGCCTCCGGACAATTGGCCGAACCGTTTTTCGCTAAGCAGTCCCGCCGCGAAGTCCTCATAAGTTTTCCTGAACAGGGTGTCCAGTTCGGCGATGCGTTTTTCGTTTTTGCTGATTTGTCGCCTGTGCGCTTTCACCGTTTCGCCGTGCCGGACAGCCGAAGCCTCGCGGATAATCTCAACAAACGCCGCTTCGTTCTCGCGGGCGTAGACCGTCGCCCGTTGTATCGTTTCCAGTATGACGGCGCCGACCGATTTCGCGCTGATGTAGTGCATGGAGCAGTCGTTGTGATGGATGTAATATGTCGGGCAGGTGTAGATGTTCTTCTCCTTCTTTTCCACGACCCTGCCGGTGCGTCCGTCGGTGGTCCTGTGGGCTTTGGCCCGGTGGTTGTAGAGCCGCCGCCCGCAATCCGAACAGTAAAGGAACCCGGTCAAAGGATTCGCTTCTCCGAGGGTATCGGTACGCCGTTTGATCGTGCGGCACTTCTGCGCCGTGTCCCAGACATCCTGTGCCACGACGGCCTCGTGCGTGTTCTCGAAAATCAGCCAATCCTCTTTCGGTTTCCAAGTGACATTCCTGTCCTTGAAATGCGCTTTCTCCGTCCGCAGGTTCACGGTATGGCCCGCATACTCCGGCTTGGCGATTATCTTCGCCACGGTGGACGGGTTCCATTCAAAGCGGCGTTTTTCATCGTTCCATTGGTGGTCGCCCACGCCGATTTGCGCCATGTGATAACCCGGCGTTTCGATTTGCTCCGCTTCGAGGGCGCGGGCGATTTGGAACGGCCCCATGCCCTCGACGGTCATTTGGAATATGCGCCGGATAATCGGCGCGGCCTCGGTATCGACCAGCCATTTCGACTTGTCCTGCGGGTCTTTGACATATCCGTAAATGCACTTGTTTGTCGTGCGCTTTCCGCTCTTTCCTTTTGCGCGGAACACGGTTTTCAGTTTCCGGGAGTTGTCCCGCGAATACCACTCGCTCATTATGTTTATGAACGGAGCGATTTCGAGCGTTTCCGGGTATTGGCTGTCGATGTTGTGGCCAAACGCGATGAACCTGACATTGTTCTTTCGGAAAATTTCCATATATCTTCCGACTTCCACATGGTCGCGGCCGAACCTTGTCATATCCGTGATAATACAAGCCGCCACGTTTCCGGCTTCCACTTCCGCCATAAGCTGTTGCCAGCCGTCACGGTCGAAGTGGATGCCCGTGGTTCCGTCATCGAAAAAATGCCGCACGTTGGCAAAACCGTTTTTCGCGGCATATTCTTCAAGGATTTGTTTTTGGTTTTGGATGGACAGGGATTCCCCGGTCAGGGCATCCTCACGCGACAAGCGTTCGTACAACGCTGTGTATTTGGTCTGTTCCGGCTGCTTATTCATAGGAGTCTCCTCTTTTCTGCAGCCGGCCCGTCCGTAGCAAGACCATCTTACCACAGGCGGGGCGTTTTTTCAACGCCCCGCCGCAAAATTTCATCCCTCCTTCCATATCTTTGCCGCCTTTCCGATCGCCGCGCCGTTCTTGATCAGGCGGGCGATTTTGTCATTCGCCGTTTCCGGGTTCGTACTGCTCGAATGGACGCTGACGAGAAAAGTGGTGGAGCCGAGGCGCTTGGTAAAGCGATACGGCTCCGAGGCACGGGATGTTTCTTTTTCCCGCGGGTTTTTTAACGTATTCATGCCACCGGCTCCTTTCTTGATTTATTTTTGATTTGTGGTTTTCGTTCTTTATTCCGAAAAATGGGCGCGCGGATTTCACCTCATCGCTTCCCCGCGTTTTGCCGTGCGCGGGGGTTCTTTCGTGTCGGGATACTTTCTGTCCGCCTCCCGATTTGCCCGGACGGTAGCGTCTCTTACTGCAACGGCACGACAGCTCCCGGCAGGCGGTCAGGGCCGCTTGCCGGAAGATTGTTTCCGCGCTCTTGGCGGGTATCACGCTCCTTTCGCCCCTCGGCATGGGCATAAAAACAGCCGGACACGATTACCGCAATACTGCGGAACCATGTCCGGCTCACCGTCAGTATTCAGTTGTCAAAGGCGGGCAGTCTGTCAAGCCCTTTTGGGATTGACGGTCCGCCCACCTTTGAATATAAGGTATCACAAACCTGCGTTCGTTGTCAAGGATTAAACCCGACTGTTTTTTTTGCGGCGCGATGTGCAAAGACCGTTAATGTTAAATATATCCGCGGAACTGCGGAGGTCGGCGCAAAGCTGCGCCCGGCAGACGGGGTCGCAAAACGCGATGGGGTCTGATTAACCGACGCGCCCACAGTTGGACGGATCCGCCTTTTTCAAAAAA
>JAISRF010000254.1 GCA_031273775.1 Oscillospiraceae bacterium | reverse complement strand
AATCGGGCTGATTTGCGGCGTGGTGCTTGCGCTTGCCGCAAAGTTTATGGAGGTTCCCAAGGACAAGGTTGCCGAGCGGATTTCCGCCGTATTACCCGGCGCAAACTGCGGCGGCTGCGGTTTTTCCGGCTGTGACGGCTACGCCGCCGCGCTTTCCAAAGGCGGCGTAGCCCCATCGCTTTGCTCTCCCGGAGGGCAGAGTGTGGCGGAGGACATCGCGGATATATTAGGCGTGAAAGCCGAGGCGGCGGGGTATAAAACCGCGCTGGTGCGTTGCCTGGGAAACCGCGACATCACCACCAAAAAGCTGGATTACCGCGGTGTGCCCACCTGCGCCGCCGCGGCTCAGCTGTTCGCAGGGCAGGGCATGTGCCCCTACGGATGCCTGGGTTTTGGCGATTGTGCCAAGACCTGTCCGTACCACGCCATACGCATATGCGAAGAGGTGGCGGTCATTAACCCGCAAAAATGTAAGGGTTGCTCTATGTGTGTCGCCGCCTGTCCCAAAAAGCTTATTGTTTTTGTGCCTGCCGAAACCCGTTCTGTGGTGCGGTGCATGAACAGCGACAGAGGCGGCGAAACCCGCAAGGTCTGTGCAAACGGCTGTATCGGCTGCACGCGGTGCGTGAAAATTTGTGAATTCGGCGCGGTGACCGTGGAAAACAACCTCGCTCATGTACTGAGCGAAAAGTGCAACGGTTGCGGCAAATGCGCTGAGGTATGCCCGACACAATGCATCAGCATATTAGAAATCAAACGTAACAATTCAGTCGCCCCTTGATTTGTCATAGGTAAACAGAAAACTGTTTGCGGGTCTATGCAATTGAACTCGTTTTCGTGGTGAAAAAAAACCGCTCACTCCGATGTCCCACCGAACAGCCGCCGAAGAAATGCCAGCCCCTCGGCCAATGCGGCGATACAGTCCTGGTCGCCTTCAAATTCCAGGGCGATCGTGCCGTTGTACCCCGCCCCGCGAAGAATTTCCAGACACCGCTGCGCGGGAACGTCTCCCCGCCCCAAAACCGCGCCCCGGAGGTACGCGCCGCCTCGGGAACGGAACCAGCCTTCCCCAACGGGAGCGGAATCCGCCTGGCGGATGTAAAAATCCTTGGCGTGAACGTATTTCGTGTAAGGCGCGACGGCCATACAAGCGTCCACCGGGGATTCGTCCACGCAGAGAAAATTTCCCATGTCGCAGAGCAGACCAAAATTCGCGCGGTTCACCGCTTTAAAAAGCTTCACCACGCGCTGGGAATCCTGGCAGAAAAACCCGTGGTTTTCCACCATGGTACAAATGCCGAACCCGGCGGCGTATTCCGCTATTTCGGCGCAGGCTTCCGCCAGCAGGGGCAAAACCTCCGAAAATGAACGGGCGTTTTGCCCCGGTGGATCTCCCGCGGTCGCGTCGTGTCTCATTCGGACAACTCCCAGCGCCGCGCCCAACTCCACCTGCCGTTTGACTCGGTTGATTTCGGCTTTCACATCGCCTCCGCTACCGCTGAGAAAATCCGCGCCAACGGTATAACAGGAAATTTCGAGACCGGCATCACGGGCTTCGCGGCGGAGTTTTTTCGCGTATTCTGTCTCGGAGTAACCGTTATGGTTCCGGATACCTACAAATTCAACCGCGTCAAATCCCAGCTCGGCCGCCTGCCTGATACAGGAAAGCTGCGTAAGCTTCCCCGCGTTTAAATATTGCTGAAAACTGTATGAACTGGCGGAAATTTTCATAATAAACCCCGCGTTATCTCTTGTACTACACCGCCGGAAAAGCGGATTGCCCGACTTCGCCTTTTTCGGGCTTTCCCGGATTACCGCGCGGTATGGGCGTTCAAAAACCGAACCGCCAGTGCGATGTCTTTTTCCGGGTCGTCTCCCACTTCGCGCTCAATAGTCAAAAATCCCCGGTACCCGATTTCGTCCAGCGCGCTCAGGTAACGCGAAAAATCCACATCCCCCTGCCCCAGCGGCAATTCGATAAACGCCGCGCCCTCGGCGATTTCAGCTTCCACGTCCGTATAAACTGATTCCGGGTCAACCTCGCGGAGCCGCCGCCCGTCCTTCGCGTGGGTATGCACGATATAATCGCGCAGGGTATAAACAGCGGCAACGGGGTCGTCTCCGGTCACCATGACAAAATTGGCCGGATCCAGATTGACCGCGACGCCGCGAGAATCAAGCGAATCCAAAAAACCTTTCAGGCGCACCGCCGTTTCCGGGCCGGTTTCCACCGCGAAATGGGCGTCCAGCGAATCGGCGTATTCCGCAAGCTCTCTGCAAGCCGCCCGCATGATTTTATACCGTTCAGAGTCGCTGTCTTCGGGAACTACACCGATATGCGTGGTCACAATATCTGTTCCCAGCTCCTTCGCGAGATCAAGAATGCGCTTAGAGCGCTCGATCAGCCCGGGATTTTGCTCTGGATCGGCAAACCCCCGCCCCAGGTCGCCGCAGAGGGCGGAAATCCGGAGTCCATAGGCGTTCACATGAGCCATGAACGCGGTTAGTTTATCGCCGACAAGCTCTTCCGGGGACATTTCGCCGTGTGTGGCGTAGATTTGCAGCCCCTGCGCACCGAGCGCGGCCGCCTTTTCTACTGCGGTTCGGAGGTCGGTACGGAAGGAATCCAGTATAACGCCAATTGGAAACGGATACATGGGCAATTCTCCTCAACTTTATAATTTCACATTTCAAGGAAAGCAGACACAGTCCGGGCGGTAAATAACCCTAAAAGACGAGCGTGTCTGATTGTGAATACAGGTTCTTATTGTATTGTAAGGTTTTATGTTTTAAATGTAAAGACACTTTATTGTCATAAAATAACTTGATCTTGCTTTATTTTTCAAAATCGGTTAGAATGAAGCACGTAAATATATAAGAGAACAGGGGACAAAAACGTGAATATATTTTACGAAACGCACCAAGATCCTGACAGCGCGTTTCCCTTTACCTTTCATCTGGACACGGTGACCGTAAAGGAAGCGGAACAGGCACATTGGCATGAAAGCCTGGAACTGCTGTATTTTATTGAAGGCGACGGCTTTGTTTTATCCGACACGGAAAAATCGGCGGTGAGTCCGGGGGATTTGGCCGTTGTCAATTCAGGGAATCTTCACAATGTTGTCAGCGCCGGGAGGCAATGCCGCTATTACTGCTTGATTATTGATAAATCTTTTAGCGACGAGCTGGAAATTCCGGTAGATAAACTTCATTTTTCTCCGGTGATTTCGGATAAAACGGCGCAAAGTCTGATGGAAGGGATCATTCGGGAGATTTTGGGAAACGACCATTACTATCGCCAGGCCGTCAAAGCGGCGGCGGCGGAGCTGCTGGTGTATTTGTGCCGCGTTTACAGTCTTTCCGGCGGCTCGAGCGACCGAAACGGAACCCGAAAATCTAAAATCGTCAAAAAAGGCATCGGTGTCATGCGGCGGCGTTTTCAAGAAACGCTTTCTTTGGAGGAAATTTGCGGCGAAATCGGTTACAGTAAATATTATTTCTGCCATTTATTCCGGGAATACACCGGCAAATCCGTGATGGATTATCTTCAACGCTACCGCTGCGGCTATGCCCGGAGCTTACTGCGAAGCGGGATCTGCAACGTGCAGGAAAGCGCTCGCTCCTGCGGTATACCAAATCTTTCACATTTTTCAAAGTTGTATAAGCGCTATATCGGCATCAGCCCGAAAGATGAAAATAAAGTTAAAATCAACAATCAGCTTTTCATAAACTGACCCCTGTGCGTTTTCATCGGAAGCGTGTCCGTTCCCACAGCGTCCGGGCGGGCGTGATAACCAGGCTTTTAGCGCGGGAAATTGCCGAAATGAAAGATAAACAAAAAGAGCAATCATAAAGACTGCTCTTTATCTTTTTTAGCGGATTCACACCTTACCGGGGGCTAAGAATTTTTTCCTTTTGCGGCTGTCCCTCGTACTGGAGAGATTTCAGTTCGTTAAGCCCCACGCCGTCCAAACGGTCGATGATCAGGGCAAATTCTCCCATGGTAATGCCGCTTCTGGGGTGAAATTTGCCGCTTTGATCCAGATCAATGATTTTATTCGCCAAATATTTGTTGATGGCGTAGTATCCCTCGGGGTTGTACGTTTTCAGATTGTCGCGCACGGCCTTGTTTTCAAAATTAACGGTATCCGGCAGGTTGAAGGTGCGGTTTAACCAAATCACCAGCGTCATTTTGGTCACATTCGCGCCGGGGTTAAAACGGTTGGATTCACCGCCTGTTACAATGCCGTAATTACGCGCCTTCCGAAATATTTCGGCATCGGGGTGGTCGGCGGTGTCGGCAAAATCGGGCAAATTGCCCAGATCTTCCGGCAACAAGGCTGCCATGCGCATAATTGTTTTGATGGCCTGGCCGCGGGTCAGCTGGGCGTCCGGATCGAACTCCCGAGCTACAATCCAGCCCTTGGCAATTACGCTGTCATACACGTTTTGGCGAGATTCCCCGGCCTGTGCCGTGCCGCCACCGAGCAGACAAGCGGTCAAAAGCAACGTAAACATGGCAACGATGCCTTTACGGTTCGGGCGAATACCATTCGCCCCTGCAAGTTTTTTCATGAGCCATTCATCTCCTTCTTGCGGGCGGCGGATTACCGCCCCTACATTTAACGCAATGTGATATATTGGCTGGATGCGTAACCGGCTTGGCCATCTACGGTCTGGATTTTGTACCAGCCGTCGGCAGCCGCCGTATCCAGCACATATACCGTGGTTCCGCCGGGGATGGACGTTATAATGTCCGCGCCGGTGTTGGGATCCGTCCGCAGATTAAGAGCCGTAGCGGTCACGGTGCCGGTGGGGACATCAGACGTAATGAGGAAGTCGGCTCGGAAATTGCCGTCAGCGGTGGTCACGGTTATGAGTGCCGATCCGGGTCCCACCGCTGTGATAAGGCCGTCGGTTACAGTAACCGCGGACGGATTGCCGGAAGACCAGCTCACGTTTCGGTTTGTGGCGTCTGCCGGAGTAATCAGGGGTGACAGCCGCAGGGTTTGCCCCAAAGGCAGCACAGCGGTCAGTGTCACACCGGTCACAGGCTCCCTTACGGTGATAACGCAGGAGGCGGTTTTTCCG
>JAISRF010000156.1 GCA_031273775.1 Oscillospiraceae bacterium | reverse complement strand
CGGGTGAAGACTGTATTTTTCCGAATGTGATTCCCGCCCGCCCGTTTCCTGTGTTGAACGGACGCGCTACACCCGCCGTCTGTCCGCCGCGCACATTGGGATTACAGTCGTCTTCAATGGTGAAATGGTCGTCCGGTTCCTGTTTTCTCCCCAAATATCCCAAAGATTGCCTGTCACAGACCATCAAATCGCCGGGGATTTCATTTACGAAGCGGCTGGGCTGGTTGTGCCCGGTCTGTCCGTGGAGCATCCGGGTATACGCGTTGGTTATAGTCAGCTTTTCTTTCGCCCTGGTCACCGCCACGTACATCAGGCGGCGTTCTTCCTCCAGCTCCGCGGGCGCGTACAAGACCCGATTGCCGGGAAATACGCCTTCTTCCGCGCCGATGATATAAACAAACGGGAATTCCAACCCTTTTGCCGCGTGGACGGTCATTAAAACCGCCCGATCCTCGGTCTGGTCGAGACTGTCCAGATCCGTTACCAGCGCGACTTCCTCTAAAAATCCTGCCAAAGTCGGTTCCGAGGTTTCCTTTTCGTACTGCAAAATGCTGCTGGAAAGTTCGTTCACGTTGTCAATCCGATCCTTGCCTTCGTCGCCTTGGGCCGCCAGCGCAATCAGGTACCGGCTTTTGTCCAGCACATTTGAAAACAGTTCGTGAATGGGCAAATCCAGCTTTTCACGCAAATCGGTAATCAGTTTGGCGAATTCCGTCAATTTCACGGCAGCCCGGGAAAGTCCGGCGTACTCCTCGGCGTGGGAAATAATCTCAAACAGGGAAATGCCCCGCGCAATGGCCAGTTCCTCCGCCACCGTGACCGTCGTCTCACCAATCCCGCGTTTGGGTACGTTGATAATCCGTTTCAGGCGCAGGCTGTCGTCCGGGTTGTTGACCACGCACAAATAAGCTAACATGTCTTTAATTTCACGGCGGTCATAAAAGCGCACACCGCCAATGACCCGGTAGGGTACGCCGGAACGAGCCAACACGCTCTCCACCGCGTTGGACTGGGCGTTCATCCGGTACAGCACCGCGTGTTCGCTGGGTTTCCTGCCGTTTCTAATATTTTCCAGAATACTGTCCGCCACAAACCTGGCTTCCTCCTGCTCATCCTGGGCGGTGTGACAGAGCACCGTTTCGCCCCGCGCGTTCTCGGTCCACAGTGTCTTGCCCTTGCGTCCGATGTTGTGGTTAATGATGGCGTTAGCCGCGTCCAAAATCACGCCGGTGGAGCGGTAATTCTGTTCTAACCGGATGGTTTCGCAGCCCTTATACTGTTCCTCGAAAGACAAAATGTTTTCGATGGTCGCGCCGCGAAAAGCGTAAATAGACTGGTCGTCGTCCCCCACCACGCAGATATTTTTGTGTTTTTCCGCCAGCATTTTCACCATTACATACTGCGCGTGGTTGGTGTCCTGATATTCGTCCACCAGTATGTAGCGAAATTTGTTCCAGTACCGTTCCAGCACGTCGGGGGCGGTCTGAAACAGGCGGACGGTGTTAAAAAGCAAGTCGTCAAAATCCATGGCATCCGCTTCTTTTAACGATTTTTGATACAGCTCATACGCCCGGGCGGCGTGACGCAGGCGGAAATCGCTCCCGGCTTGACGGGTAAACTCCGCGGGGTCTACCAATGAATCCTTCTGCCGGGAAATCTCACTCAAAATCTCGCGATGGGAGATTTTCTTTTCGTCGATATCCAACCGCCGCATACAGTCCTTCATCAGGCGGCGGCTGTCATCAGTATCGTAAACGGTAAAATGGCTCGAAAAGCCCAACCGCTCCCCGTATTGGCGGAGAATCCGGGCGCAGCAGGAGTGAAAGGTGGACGCCCAAATATCGCGCCCGCCGTCCCCCAGCAGCCGCTTCAGCCGTTCCTTTAACTCGCCCGCCGCCTTATTGGTAAAGGTGATGGCCAGAATTTCCCACGGTCTGGCGGGAGAAACGGCAAGCATTTTAGCCGTGGGCGGGGACAGTTCACCCACGGCCAGAGCCGAATCCAGCTCACGCAGGGTTTCGTCGGTTACCCTGCCGAATATTTCATCGCTGTAATAAGCTGAACCGTATTTGCACAGGTTGGCAATCCGGTTGACCAACACGGTGGTTTTTCCGCTCCCCGCCCCCGCCAGCAAAAGTAACGGCCCATCGGTTTTCAGAACCGCGCGGAGCTGTTCCGGGTTCATGCGGGCAAAATCTTTTTTGATGATTTCCCGGCGGAGGGTCAAAAAGGTGTCACGGTGATAGCTGTCTATGATGGTTCTTCTCCTTTACGAGGTAGTAAGGGGTCAATTGAATCTACCGATTGGATTATACCATATCAAGATAACGAAGTAAAGGCTTGTACATTTCTTTTTTTGGTGGTATAATGGCGGAAACGTTTGTTTGTAGTGGAGAACCTGTGTTCTCTTGAGAGCGTTGCAGGGAGAACACAGGTTCTCCACTGCTGTTACGCGTTCTAAATTGTCCAATTTTGCGATGGATTTCATTTTCAATGGCCACCCTAAGAAAAGGCGGTGGAATATTGCCGCAGTCAAAATCGGCTGGCATGGTTAAATCGATGTTCATTTACATGGCGGGGAACGTGCTGGGCAAGCTCATTACCACCGTGTTTATGCTTCCGCTGTTGACCAAAACCCTTTCCGAATGGGAGCTTGGCTATTACGATTTGGTGCTGGTGGTCACCAATGTCATTATCCCCACGGCGTTTTTCTCCGTGTGGGACGGCGTGTTGCGCTTTTCCTTTGACCGCCCCGCGCTCGCCGGCAAGGAAAAGGTGTTCGCCAACGGTTTTTTGCTGTTTTTGCTGTCCTATGCCCTGACCAGCGTGATTGCGTTTCTGGCGGGATTGGTTAAAAGCATAGACGATTTGGGCTTCATTGTCATGATCGTGACGCTTCAGGCCGGGGTGAACATACTGCAATATTATGGGCGCGCGCTCAAAAAGAACTTGGTCTTCGCGGCCAGCGGGCTGATTTACGCCGTGCTGGTGGTCGCGTTTAATTACTTCTTTTTGTTTGTGAGCTATATGGGCGTTCAAGGGGCGCTCACCGCCTACTGCCTGGCTATGTCCGGCGAATTTTTGTTCCTGATTTGCGCGATAAAAATCACTCCGGCGTTCCGTGTGGGGAGCGCCAGCGTCCAGCTGATGCGGCGGCTGATAAAATTTTCCTTCCCGCTTGCCATAAACGCTGTGTTTTACTGGTTTTTAACCGCCGTCAACCGCTTTTTCCTGCCCATGGAGGACAATGGGAATTACTCGGTAGCCATGCGGCTTGCGAACGGCCTGCAAATTTTCACCAACGTGTTCACGCTGGCGTGGCAGGAATCGGCGTTTGAGTCCGCCAATGAAAAGGGGCGCTCCAAAACTTACTCCCGCGGCTTTAATTTGTATTGCCGGGTGCTGGGGTGCGGACTTTTGGTTTTATTGCCGCTGATTAATCTGGTTTTCCCGTTTTTTGTGCGGGGCGGCGGGTTCAAGGAAAGCAAGGGCATCATTCCGATGTTTTTGTTTTTTACCGCTCTTTCCGCGCTCTCGGCGTTTTTAGGCACGCTGTATTCCGCCGAAAAGCGCACCGTGACGGTAATTTGGACGACGCTTTTAGCCCTGGGCGCGGACTTGATTGTGCTTTTACTGTTTTTAAAACCGCTTGGGCTGCTGGCGGCACCCGTTGCGACCTCCGCGGGGTTCGCCGTCATGCTGATTGTACGACTGCGCTTACTCCGCCCTGGCATTAAAATCTGCGTGGATTTTCGATTTCTGGCGCTGTTCGCCGTGTTTATGGTTCCGGTCACGCTGGTCTACTACAAAGGCGAGACAGGGCTTAATTTGCTGATGCTACTGGCAGTCGGAGGAATTTCGCTACTGCTTTTGAAAGCGATTTGGCTGCCGGTGGTAAAACGGATTCTAAACAGGTAACCGAGTTTCATAAGAGCGCCGTCTTCACTGGATTTTTTGAAATTATTTTTATGGCATGCACCCGTTCACGAATACTTTTGAGTTTCCCCTTTTTTCCAATCCCTTAACCCTCTTGCGGCTCGCACGGCCCAAACTCCGCCGCGATTCCGCACCCGGCGCACCCCGAACGGCAGTCCGTGGTAGTTGTGGAGTTTTCTGCCTGCCTGTCTTCCCGGATGAGGTGAACCGGCGTAACGCCGTAATCAAGATGTGACCACGGCAGCACTTCATCATATGCCCGGACGCGGCTGGCGTAAAAAGCCGGATCTGCGCCGCAAGCCTCAAAAGTGGCCATCCAACGCTCAAAACTGAAAAATTCACTCCAGCCGTCGAATATACAGCCCCGGCGATGCGCTTCCTCCAAAACCTTTGAAAGCCGACGGTCTCCGCGGGCAAACACCGCTTCCAAAAAACTGGTGGACGCGTTGTGCCAGTGCAGTGTTATCTTGCGGGAGGTCACGGCATTAATCAGCAATTGCTGTTTTTCGCGAAGCCGCCCGGGTGTGTCCTGCCCCCGCCACTGAAACGGGGTGTGGGGCTTGGGCACAAAGCAGGCCACGCTGACGGAAACGCTGACACCTTTTCCCTTAGGCTTGTCCGGCAGGCGGTAAAATTCATCCACAATCCGCTTAGCCAGCGCCGCGATTCCCAGAATGTCCTCGTCGGTTTCGGTGGGCAGCCCCATCATAAAATACAGCTTGACGGCGCAGTACCCCCCGGAAAAAGCGCGGCGGCAGGCGGAAAGGATATCGTCCTCGGTCAAATTTTTATTAATGGCGTTCCGAAGGCGTTGGGTGCCCGCTTCCGGCGCGAAGGTCAGCCCGTTTTTTTTGAAAGAATTGCCCAGCTCCATCAGTTGGGCCGGGAAATTATCTATGCGGAGCGAGGGCAGGGAAAGCCGTACGCGGGCCTGTTTGGCGTAGTCGAACAGCGGGGGTAAAAGCTCACAGAGACCTGAATAATCCGAGGTGCTAAGCGATGCTAACGAAACCTCTTCATGACCGGTGAGGCTGACGGCGTTTTTGATTTGTGACAGCACGGTTTCAGGTGTTTTTTCCCGCACGGGACGGCAGATGTACCCCGCCTGACAAAAGCGGCAGGAACGCGCGCAGCCCCGGAAGATTTCTTGAGAAATACGGTCGTGCACCACCTCAATCAACGGGACAAGCGGCTTTTCGGGCGTGGTCACGGAATTGAAATTGCGCACAACGCGCTTTTTTACGGGGATTGGTGCGCCCTGTTGATTGACGATTTTTTTAACCGTGCCGTCCGGGTTATATAGAACATCATAGAACTTCGGGACATAAACACCCCGCAAGAAGGAAGAACATTCCAAAAATTCTTCGCGGTTCGGGTGTGCTTTATACAGTGCCATCAGTTCCGGCAGGACTTCCTCCGCCTCACCCAATACGAACAAATCAAAAAAATCCGCCAGCGGCTCCGCGTTGCAAGCGCACGGCCCTCCACCCATGATGATGGGGTGGGATCCGTTCCGCTCACGGGAATAAAGCGGGATTCCGGCCAGGGACAGCATGTCCAGCACGTTGGTATAAGAAAGCTCATATTGCAGGGTGAAGCCGAGAAAATCAAAGTCTGCAAGCGGGTCACGGCTTTCCAGTGCGAAAAGGGGAAGATGATGGTTAATCAGAACCTCCCGCATGTCGCCCCACGGGGCAAACGCCCGCTCGCAGCAGACGCCCGGCAGGGAATTCAGAAGGGAATAGATTATCTGCAAACCCAGATAAGACATCCCGATTTCGTAGGTGTCGGGGAAGCAAAAGGCGTAGCGGACGGGCATATCGCGGGGACGAGCCTTTGTGTTCGCCATGAACTCGCCGCCCGGAGCGGGCGGCTGGCAGGAATTCAGCTCGCCGCCGCAGTAGCGTCCGGGCTTTTGCACGTTGATAAGATGTTTTTCAATGTCTACCGGCACGAAGCTTTATTCCTCCCGCTCTGCGCACACTCAGCGCGTGACAGCGTCCTTCGCCGAACACCGCTTCCAGCTCCGCTTTGTAACGGGGCAGCATGTCTGTGGGCACAAACGCCTGAATGGTGCCGCCGAAGCCGCCGCCGTGCACACGGCAGGCTCCTTGGCCGCCCAACACGCGTTTTGAAAGGCAAAGTGCCAGGTTAAGCCCCTGTTCGCGCGGATTACCAGGGGCGTATATGTTTTGCAAAAGACCGGCGGAGCTGTCCCCGCTTTCCCCGACCAGCTGCAGGAACCTGGCAAAATCGCCGGCTTGCAGGGCGTCTTTTTCCTGCTTGGCTCGGCGAGTGTCCGCGAAAAAGTGCGCCGCCCGCAAAACCGCGCGGTCGCCGTACTGCCGCAACTCGGCGATTTTTGAGTAGAATTCGTCTTCATCCACACGGCTTAACAAGGTCTGACCGAAATACCCGGCAATCTCCCTCATCTCAAGGGTGATGGCGGCGTATTCGCCGGTTAAATCGGCGTGGTCACCCACCGTATCCGTAATGCAGAGCGTGATTCCCGCCCCGGAGAAATCGAAATCCACCTTCTTGATGACGGGCTGCGCTTCATCATAAAAGTCAATGCCCACAAAGCCGCCGACGGCGCTCGCCGTCTGATCCATCAGGCCGCTGGGCTTGCCGAAGAAGCGGTTTTCGGCATATTGACCAATCTGCGCAATGTTTACCGGGTTTACCGTTCCACCGTTGTATATGTGGGAAAGGATGGTGCCGAGCAACACCTCGAAAGCGGCGGAGGAAGACAGCCCGGAGC
>JAISRF010000078.1 GCA_031273775.1 Oscillospiraceae bacterium | reverse complement strand
TTGACTTTTAAATCCGCAAAGCTCTGTGCTTTCGGCAGCACACGCCGGAAAGGCGCGGCGGCAAAAGACGATGAAAATCTTCAAAAACTGCTGGAAGCAAACACCACAACCGCCGTTATATTCGGCAAGGCGTGGGATTTGCACGCACGGGATATTTTGGGCGTTTCGCCGGAAGAAAACCTCGCCATGATTGCGGACACCGTGGCTTTTTTGCGGGATCGCGGCCGAGAGGTTATTTTTGACGCCGAACATTTTTTCGATGGTTGCCGCGCAAACCCTGAATATGCCTTAAAGGTTCTGCAAACCGCCCAAAACGCGGGCGCGGCGGTGCTGTGTCTCTGCGACACCAACGGCGGCACCATGCCCGTGGAGATTTTCAATGTCACAAAGACTGTTTGTGAAAAATTTAACAAATCAACAATCGGCATTCACGCCCACGATGACGGCGGCTGTGCCGCGGCGAATACTTTGGTGGCCGTCAGCGCCGGAGCGAGCCACATTCAGGGTACCTTTACCGGTTTTGGCGAGCGTTGCGGCAACGCTTCACTTTCCGCCGTCATTCCCGCTTTAAAGTTAAAATACGAGCTGGAATGCGACGGCGCGCTTCCTCTTCTCAAGCAAACCGCTGCCGCCGTGGCATTAGTCGCGAACACGCAAATCCCTCACAGTCAGCCATACATCGGAAAGAGCGCGTTTTCCCATAAAGCGGGTATGCACATTGACGGCGTTATCAAAAATTCCGCCTCTTTTGAACACATACCGCCTGAGGCAGTGGGAAATTCCCGGCGTTTTTTGGTGTCAGAGGTGGCGGGGCGGGGGAGCGTGTTGGAAAAAATTCGCCCCTTCGCGCCGCAGCTCACGAAAACATCCCCTGAGCTTGGCAAAATTATTGAAACGCTCAAAGAACGCGAGCATTACGGATATCAGTATGAATCGGCGGACGCGGGCTTTGAGTTGCTTGTAAAAAAAGTTTTGGGTATGTATACGCCGCATTTTGAGTTGGTCTTTTACAAAACCACGGGTGAATTTCCGTCCCCGGATGGCGAGGCGACCGCTTCCGCGACCATTAAGGTAAATGTCAGCGGTCAGACAGAGGTCACCGCCGCTTTGGGGCACGGGTCTGTTAACGCGCTGGATTTGGCGCTCCGGAAGGCTTTGACCGTGTTTTATCCGCAGCTTGCCGGGATGAGCCTGACCGATTATAAAGTGCGGGTGCTGGAACAGAAAGCGGCCACCGCCGCGAAAGTGCGGGTATTAATTGAGAGCGCGGCCGGCGGTGAAAGCTGGACGACCATCGGCGTTTCAGAGGATATTATTGAGGCGAGTTTGTTGGCGCTGGCGGACTCAATTGAATATTTTCTTCAACTGTAGCGTAGGCGGCGCTCACTGAGAAAAATCATAATACGAGAGGAATAAATTCATGGCAATGACATTAACGCAAAAAATTCTGGCACACCACGCGGGACTGCCGCGGGTGAAAGCGGGAGAACTGATCCCCGTAAATCTCACCCGCGTTTTGGGTAACGATATTACCGCTCCTGTCGCGATTTCCGAATTCGGAAAAATGGGAGTGGAGCGTGTATTCGACCCTGAAAAAATTTCACTGGTGATGGATCATTTTGCCCCCAACAAAGACATTAAGTCCGCCGAGCAGTGCAAAATGTGCCGCGATTTTGCCCGTGAACAGGCCATTCCCGGCTTTTATGATGGCGGGGAGATGGGCGTGGAGCACGCTCTCTTGCCCGAAAAGGGGCTGGTTACGGCAGGGGATGCGGTCATCGGCGCGGATTCACACACCTGCACTTACGGCGCGCTGGGCGCTTTTTCCACCGGGGTTGGTTCCACGGATATGGCGGTGGGCATGGCCACTGGAAAGGCGTGGTTCAAGGTGCCGGGCGCCATCAAATTCAACCTGACCGGCCAATTTCGCGAATGGGTGGGCGGTAAGGATTTGATTCTGCATATTATTGGTAAAATCGGCGTGGACGGCGCGCTGTATCAGTCGATGGAATTCGTAGGTAGCGGTGTGAAGAACATTTCCGTGAGCGATCGCCTGTGCGTGTGCAATATGGCGATTGAGGCGGGCGGCAAGAATGGTATTTTCCCCTGTGATGACCTCACTCTTGCCTATTTGCGGGAAACCGGCGCAAAAGACCCAAAAATATTCGCGGCGGACGAAGACGCGGAATATACGGCGGTTTACGACATTGATCTGTCAAAAACAGAGCCTACCGTTTCCTTTCCGCATCTTCCGGAAAACGCGAAAACCTTCGGCGAATTCGGCGACATCAAAATCGATCAGGTGGTGATCGGTTCCTGCACCAACGGCAGGCTGGAGGATATTGAAGCCGCCGCGAATATTTTGAAAGGCAAAAAAACCGCGAAAGGCGTTCGCGTAATCATTATTCCCGCCACGCAGAAAATTTATTTGGAGGCCATGGATCGCGGATATTTAAGGACGCTGATCGAAGCCGGGGCGCTGGTCAGTACGCCGACCTGCGGGCCGTGTTTAGGCGGGCATATGGGCATTTTGGCGGCAGAAGAACGCGCCGTAGCCACTACCAACCGCAACTTTGTGGGCAGAATGGGTCACCCCAAAT
>JAISRF010000022.1 GCA_031273775.1 Oscillospiraceae bacterium | reverse complement strand
TTTCAATACCAGTCCCGCTGTGATTTTTGATGCCGCACTGATTGAAAAGTTTAAAAAGTGCGCGTTGGCAGTGGATTTGGCCTCCGCTCCCGGCGGATTTGACATGGAGGCCGCGGAGGAACTGGGGGCAAACGTTGTGACCGCCCTTTCCCTGCCCGGAAAATCCGCGCCCCAAAGCGCAGCGGAAATTCTGTATGAAACTGTTATAAACATATTAAAAGAACAGGAATAAGTTTGAAAAGGTTAGGGTGAAAGAAAAAATGAAGGACATAACCATAGGATTTGCGCTCTGCGGCTCTTTTTGCACTTTTGCCGCGGCCATCAAGGAAATGGAAAAGCTGTCAAAAGCAGGTGTTAAAATCCTGCCGATTATGTCGCAGGCGGCGGCGTTCACCGATACCCGCTTCGGCAAAGCGGAAGACATCCGTGAAAAAATTGAAAAAATCTGCGGACAGGCGGTGATTGCGGATATTAGCGGCGCGGAACCGATCGGCCCGAAAGGCCTGATCAACATTCTGCTGATTGCGCCCTGCACAGGCAATACACTGGCTAAGCTGGCTAACGGCATTACAGACACAACCGTCACCATGGCCGCGAAATCCCACTTGCGCAACCTGAAACCCGTGCTGATTGCCATTTCCACCAATGACGGGCTGGCGGGTTCCGCGAAAAACATCGGACGGCTCTTAAACCGCAAGAACATATTTTTTGTGCCTTACGGACAGGACGATGCCTTTAACAAGCCGGCGTCCCTGATGTCCGATTTTACAAAAATCCCCGCTGCGCTGGAGAGCGCGTTAAAAGGCGAACAGCTGCAACCGGTTTTAATCAGTTGACAGTTATTGTATTGCCGCGGCAAGAAATTTTATTTGTCCGCGCAAGCAGACACCAAAACTGTCAAATTCAAAGAAAGAAAGGCTCTGATGAATATGTACAATTTTCTTACTCAACCAACTCTTCCCGGCACACACGCGCTCCCGCCGCTCCCATACCCATACGGCGCGCTTGCTCCGGTGTTGGATGAGCAGACCCTGCGCATTCACCACGATAAACACCATCAAAAATATGTGGATGACTTGAATAAAACCGAGCTCGCGCTGCAAGCGGCGCGGAAAAACGGGGACAGTAGCAACATACAGGCACTGCTGGATAAATTGGCGTTCAACGGCGGTGGTCATATTCTTCACAGCATCTATTGGACGGTGATGGCGCCGACCGGAACCGGCGGCGAACCGCAAATCCAGACCGCGCAGAAAATTAACGAGGCGTTCGGGACCTTTGCCGATTTTTTAAAGGAATTTACCAATGCCGCCGGAGAGGTTGAAGGCAGCGGTTGGTGTGTGCTGGGGTGGAACCCCGCGTTTGGACGGCTGGATATTTTACAGTGTGAAAAGCACCAGAATCTCGCCCTGTGGGGCGTCATCCCGGTGCTGGTCTGCGATGTGTGGGAACACGCCTATTATTTGGACTACCAAAACCGGCGGCCGGATTACATTGCGGCGTGGGAACGGCTGATTAACTGGGTGGAAGTAGAGCGGCGGCTGATATTAGCGCAAAGCGGAAAATTGCCGCTTACCGTGTAGGGGCGGCTGTCACGGTGGAGGGGTACACAACCGCGTCCCGCCTTGCCGATGTTGACCGTATATCCACGCCGCAAAAGTTCCAAATAGACAATATTTTCTATCTGATGTCCGATGTCCTTGCCCTGAGTTCCGAGTATCGCATACCTCTCTTTCTCTGCGCCGGTCTTATTACGGCCCGGTAAATAAAAATCCCCAATACTTTGCATCGACTATAAACTCTTATATCCCGCGCAGTTACGCACATTATGCACACCCTCTATGCACACCTAAAATTAGCGATTTTCGGTGACATTCGGTTACTTCTTAACGTATTTTAAATTGCAAAAAAGCCCCGTAACCCTTGAAATATCAAGGAATTCCGGGGCTTTTGAGGTTGGAGCGGGCGATGGGAATCGAACCCACAACCGCAGCTTGGGAAGCTGCTGTTTTACCACTAAACTACGCCCGCGGGTGAGACCGCATTCTTACTGACCGCGTATTATTATAACAACCCGGCGTGTAAAATGCAAGCCCTGTTTTCAAGAAAATTTATGTGGGCGCTATGATGGGTTACTATTCACGGCCAGAATAAAATCACGTCAAAAAAAGCCCTTCGGAGCGGAGTAACCGTTCGCGCGAGCCGGCAAGATCTGGCATAGAAAAAAACCCATGCCAAAGCGCGGGTTTTCTTTTTGAGATTTTTTGGTCAATTGAGACAGTGAAGTGTGTGTCCGCAAGGTCTACGCCGCCAGTTGCATTATATACTTTTTCAGCAACAGCAAATCCATAATGTCTATTATCCCGTCCACGTTTCTGTCGGCGATGATCGCTTGTTCTTGAGTTAAGCCTTGTTTCTTTAACAGTTGACCCGCAACTTTTCCATAGAGATTGCCGCTGCCAAGCGCAACATCAAGCAGGGCGGTTGAGGTGATGAATTTGCTGTTGCTATTTGCGGCCATTATATTTCCATCCGGATCTCTGAAGTCTGATACAGTTACGGTATACTGAATGCCGGGCACCAGATCTTCATATTCAGCGGTGTATGTTTTGCCGTCTGAACTCCAACTGTCCAGGTCAAGGGTGATGCCGCCGGGAGAAAGAGCAACCGTACCGTGGGTTAATTTGTCCATATTTCGGTTGAACACTACTGACAATGAACCTGCTGTCGCTATATCGGCGCCTGTTGGTGTAACCGAGTTTATTACCGGGCTGTCATCAAATTTAGAGGTGAAACGGCCAATTTCCGAGTAATTACCCTCGGTTGTAAGGCTGCTGCCCGCGTCTTTAAATGCACCTGATTCAAGGGCGACCAGAAAATAACGGCAGTCTTTATAATCGGAGGATGCCGACGCAAACCAGATTTCAAAAAAGCTGTGGAAATTTGCAAAGGAAATAGTGGCGGTACAATTACTTCCGGTGCCTCCCATGGCTATATTTGTGTCATTTTCTTCTATTGTGTAGTCAATATTATACCCGCTTCCGGCAATATATGGGGTGGCGTTACCGGAAGAATCATACGTAAAGCCTTTAGTGTAAGGAGTAACCCTTATTTTTTTCCCCGCCACAGGCGTTACCGTGCGGTCAAACCCTATGACAAGGTTTTGATCTTTCACTGTTACGATATTTCCGGCAGGGCTGATTAAAGTTGCGGTAGGCGGAGCCGGAGCCAAACGTTCACGATCTGTGTAACCGGTGGCGCCGCCGGAAACTATAGCATTTATGACGGTGTTGCCACAGCCCTCATCCTGTAAATCAGTCCAATTGATACCGTTATATGAAACAAAGCTCTGGCCTTTTGAAAAAACAGGCGCAGGCGCTGCGGGCGGCTCGGGATATTCAAAGGGAATATAAGCATATCCTGAAGGAACGCTCACTTCAACAACAATGGCAAAAGATTTTCCCGCTCCCAGTCCGATCGCTTCAGTTAGGTCAACTGTGTAATAACCGGGATTTTCAAAGAAACCGCAAGCTATCGGCGTTGAATTCCCTGCGTTGTTCAGCAGGGTTGAATCCATAGTGTCCGCCGTGTTGCCGACCGCCACATAAATGTTATAAGAAGCATTGTAATTGTAATTGTAAAAATTCACAGACTTAAGCGCCGTTGCCGCTTGAATTGAATCGAAAATATTCGCGTAATAAGCGGTTTTAAATCCATAAGAAAAGGTGCCGGTTATGCCGTGAGGAGAATAGGTGTATATGTTATCGTTGAAATTCTCGTCATAATCGCTGACAAACCAGACATCGCAGATTTCATTGTAATAAGACATCCAGAAATAACCGCCGTCGCCCCAGCTTGTGTCCCAGCTGTTTTTAATAAGCCATGCGCCGTTTCCCGCGGGGGTATCGCTAAAATCGGAGACGGGAAAAGCATCGTCCCAACCGACAACCGTGACCGCGTGGTTAGGAGTTGAACCGTTCTGTTTATAAAACGTGGTTGTGCCGTCAATGTCGTGATACAGTGAACCCTGTGAGCCTGAAGTAGTTTGGTCAGATTCGTAGCTGATTGCGACCGCGCCGTAATCGGAAATTGCCTGTTTGATTTTATTTTTATACGCAGGAGTATTGCCGGGAGTGTTGCCTCCTCCGTATGCTTGATTTATGTCCGGGATATTAACAAGCCCGCGAACCAAACCTCGGCGGGTTTTGTCTTGAAAATTCGCCAAGGGAATAATGGTATCATATCCCGTTCCGCCAACATAGGGCATATCATCTTCATAGATCGTTCCGGAAATTTTATCGCGGATAAAATACGCTCCGGCGTAATTAACGTTGCCGCCACCGTAGTTAGCGCGGTTAAAGCCGTACGGATTGCCACCGTCTGTGCTCAAAGCGTAGCGCATATGCTGTTCGGAAAGGTCAAGTTCGCCCATGTCATTTTTCTTGGCGTATGATTCGACAATGGCACTTGCGGCAAACGCCCAGCAGGCACCGGCGCTGCCCTGATTTTTAACGGAGGTAACCGCGCTTGTGGCCGCGTTCGCTTTGCCGGGGCGCGGATCATATGAGACCGGGAAAACCGGATCGCCGACTATGTGCCCACCAATGCGACCGTTTTTCTCCGGTGTTTGGTAATTGACATACCGACGCGGAATAAGCCCGCCGAAATCTTCGCCGTTTTCCCAGCGGATATAATCCGGATTTATCGGCGGTTCATAAAGCTCAGGCTCCGGCGACTCGGAAGCGGACAAAACCGGCTCAACAGATCCGCCCAAAGCGAAAAACGACGGCGTCGAAAGCGCCAGCGCCAAAATTAAACAAAGAGATACGATGTAAATGTGTTTTCGTTTTTGCACAGAAAATAACCCCTTCAAAATTTGTTGTTCCAATCATACAATGAAATGGGCCAAAAGTCAATAGCAACCCCGTTTGCCCGGAAACCCGGAAACCTTCATCTTTTTAAACTCTACGTTTTTAACATGTTTTTCTGATTTCAGCGGGCGAATTCACCTTGGACGCACGCGAACTGACACCCCTGACATGAATTAAATCCACTAACCTTCAACCCCAACCGCTATCGCCGTTTCGCCCAACACAGCGTCTACCACATCGCCGGGTTTTGCCTCAGAACCCGGCAGGGTTACGCGGATATAATTTTCCGTAAGACCCGTGCCGTTTGTTTCCGCAATCACACGGCAGGGCAAACCTCGTCTGCTTTGCAAAAACGCTTCGCCTGTTTGTTTTGCAATTTGAGTCAACACCGCTGCCCGGCGGCGCTTTTCCGTTTGCTTCACTTGTTCGGGCATGTCGTAGGCAGCGGTACCCTCGCGCCGGGAATACATAAAAACGTGAACGCGGGCAAAGCCGCATTTTTTCGCGAAAGCAGCGGTTTCCAGAAACTCTTCTTCCGTTTCGCCTGGGAATCCGGTCATGATATCCGTGGTGACGGAGACGGAGGGGAAAAACCTGCGGAGCCGTTCGCACAACGCGAAATACTCGGTGGTGGTATAATGCCGGTTCATGCGCTTTAAGGTTTCGTCACACCCCGATTGAAGCGAAAGATGAAAGTGGGGGCAAAGCTTTTTCTCACACACCAATCGGTCAAGCAATTCATCCGTCAGGCAGTCAGGTTCTAATGACCCCAGTCGTACCCGCTCAATTCCCACCGGGCTTGACGCGGCGGCTACAGCATCCGCCAACCCCCGCCTTTCCGAAGGGGAGGTTTCCGCCGAGGCAGGGGTTGGCGTCTTACCGTTTGCCACTTGCCAATCCCCATCTCCTAGCCCATAAGCGCACAGGTTAATGCCGGTTAAAACAATTTCCCTGTATCCGGCCTGCTCCAATGCCTCGGCTTCCCGGGCGATATCCACCAAGGGCTTGGAACGGACAAATCCCCGCGCTTTTGGAATGATGCAGTAGGAGCAGAATCGGTCGCACCCGTCCTGTATTTTTAAAGTCGCGCGTGTACGGCCGGAAACGCCCCGCCCGCCCGCTGACCCGGAAAGCCCCGGAGCCATTTTTTCACCCTTTTTGTGCGGGGTAACGCGGAACACGCGCTTGCCCGTTTGGGTAAATTCATCCAGCGCGGTTTCGAGGTTTTCGCCGGTTCCAAGAACAATATCCGCATCCAGAGCGGCGGCTTCTTCAGGGAAAGCCTGCGGGAAACAGCCCGCCAGCACCAACAGGGCTAAGGGGTACTGCCGCCGGAATCGGCGCAGACTTTGTCCGGTTTTTCTGTCGCTTTGCGCCGTAACGGTACAGGAGTTGACCACGCAGACGTCTGGGGTATCCCCGGGTGCACAGGGACTGTGTCCCGCCTTTAGAGCAGAGCGGAACATAACTTCGGTTTCATATTGATTGGACTTGCACCCCAAAGTGTGGAATAATATTTTCATGGAACAAAAACCTTTAATGTAATCTAAAAACACCCGGCAGGCAATTAACCAACCGGGCGTTTCGCGAGTTCAAACCGCCTTTGAAATTTTACCGCTGAAAGACACGGACAAAGAATGAGAAAGTCCATTAAATCTTAACTTTCAGCTGAGTCCCGCAGAACTCATCAGTTGGTGATGGTCTGTTCGGTTTCCTTGTCGAACAGGTGAATCTTGTTCGTGTCCATCGTAATTTTGATGGTGTCGCCGGCGTGAGCGGTAGTGGTCGGAGCTACGCGCGCGTTAATCGGGAACCCTTCGCAGTTTAGGTACAGGTAGGTTTCCGCGCCCATCAATTCCGTGACCTCCACGTTGGCGGAAACAATCCCGTCGGTCATGGTGGCAAGGTACTGCTCTTCGTCGTGGACGTTCTCGGGGCGGATGCCGAAGACGATTTCCTTTTCCTCATAGGGCGCAAGGCAATCTTTTTTGTTTTTGCTCTCCGGCAGGCGGATTTGATACTTCACGCCTTTGGTGGTCTTTGTATCCTCGGAGCCGAATTCAAAATAGAAGCCTTTCGCGTCTTTGAGCAGGACGCCCTCAATAAAGTTCATTTGCGGGGATCCGATAAAGCCCGCCACGAAAATGTTGATGGGTTGTTCATATAGCTTTTGCGGGGTATCAACCTGCTGAATCAAACCGTCCTTCATAACCACAATACGGTCGCCCATGGTCATGGCCTCGGTCTGGTCATGGGTAACGTAAATAAATGTGGTTCCGACCTTGCGGTGCAGCTTGGAAAGTTCGGTGCGCATCTGAGCGCGCAACTTGGCGTCCAGATTGGACAGCGGCTCGTCAAGCAGGAAGACCTTCGGCTCGCGGACAATGGCGCGACCCAGGGCAACGCGCTGACGCTGACCGCCGGACAGCGCCTTCGGCTTGCGATCTAAGAGGTGCTGAATATCCAGCACGCGGGCGGCTTCCTCCACACGGCGCTTGATTTCATCCTTCGGTGTTTTGCGGAGCTTGAGCCCGAATGCCATGTTTTCAAACACGGTCATATGGGGGTACAGCGCGTAGTTTTGGAACACCATCGCGATGTCGCGATCCTTGGGAGCCACATTGTTTACCAGCCGGTCACCTATGTACAGCTCGCCGTCCGTGATTTCCTCCAGACCGGCAATCATACGCAAGGTTGTGGATTTACCGCAACCGGAAGGACCGACCAGAATAATGAATTCCTTGTCCTTGATTTCCAGGTTAAAATCGGAAACCGCCGTGACGCCGCCGGGGTACTTTTTGTAAATTCCTTTTAAAGATAGATTTGCCATAAAAAAACCTCCATATAAATTCGTACAAACGTCATAACCTGAATTATAGCAGATTCGACTTCGGATTTCAAGCGTCAAAAGCTCCAAACTTGCCCCATGCGCTTTATTGAAATTATACAGTCTATGCCGAATCGCAAAAAATAATAAACAAAAATTTCGACAGATGACGGAAATTTATCCAAATGCGCATGATATTCCTCGACCGAATTTTGAAGTGAAAATTCCAAAAATTTCGTCTTGTTGGTATATTGCTTTTTTTGCAAAAATGTGCTAAAATACGGGTAACACCGTGAAACGGGGTTTTTATGGCAATGTTTACCACTCCTGCCGATTGGGTCAAACGGCTCTACAAACTAATTTTCAGTGTCCGCCACGGCTTCTGGATGCTGGGCTACGCCGTACTCGGTATGCTTTTCGACCGATTGGAGGAAATCAACGTCAAGGTGGACGCGTGGGTTTTCTGCTCACTGGACGGTCGGATTCCTTTTATAAATGTGTTTGTCATTCCGTACATATTCTGGTTTTGGTATGTGGCCGCCGTTGCCGTGGTGCTGGTTTTAAAAGACAAACAAGGCATGTACAAATTCTGCGCCACAATATATTCCGGTATGCTGGTAAGTTTCCTGATTTATTGGCTGATCCCCCACGGTCAGCCGTTGCGGGTTAACATCTCCGAAACCGATCCCGATGTTTTCAACCGTCTGGTTCGGTACATATATGAACACGACACACCCACAAACACCTTGCCCAGTATTCATGTTTTGAATTCAATCGCCACCGATTACGCCCTGCGGCATTCGCCGTTTTTCCAAAACAAACCCGGGCTCCGCGCGGTGAGCTTTGCGGCGAGCGTTCTGATTATCATGTCGACGGTGCTGATAAAACAACATTCGATTTTGGATGTGTTTGCGGCATTT
>JAISRF010000010.1 GCA_031273775.1 Oscillospiraceae bacterium | reverse complement strand
ACCGATGTAAAAGGTAACCGTTTCACGCTCCAACTTCTGTTTGATTTCCTCCGGGTGGGTTAATTGGGCAATCATGCCCCGGGCATTTAATTCTTCAAATACGGTCACTGTTTTGATTTCCTTTCTAAATATCCGAGTTGTAAAAAAACACCTAAACGAGCATTTCCTCCGCGCTTTTCAGCGTTGCCTCGGTAATATGCGCCCCGCCGATTATTCTTGCGAGTTCCGCGATTCTGCCATCTTTGTCCAGCGGGGTAACGGTGGTGAAGGTTCTTCCTCCGGACACGTTTTTTTCAATGAGCATATGGGTGTCCGCCAACGCGGCCAACTGAGCGAGATGGGTTACGCAGATAACCTGCCTGCCTTTGGAGGTTTCCAGCAGCTTTTCTGCCACGCGCTGAGCCGCCCGCCCGGAAATACCCGTATCAATTTCATCGAAAATCAGCGTGTCCACGCCATCCTTTTCGGCAAGCACGTTCTTAATCGCCAGCATAACGCGGGAAAGCTCGCCGCCGGACGCCACCTTTGACAGGGGTTTAGGCGGTTCACCGCGGTTAACGGTAATCTGAAATTCCAGACTGTCCTTTCCGGTGCTTGAGAGCGACGTTTCTTCAAACTTCACAAAAAAACCGGCGCCCGGCATATTCAAAAATTCCAGCTGTTCGCACACGCCCCGGGCGAATTTTTCCGCCGCAGTTTTTCTTGATTGTGTAAGTTTATTTGCCAATCCGTTTGCTTTTGCAAGCACACCTTTATGCTCCGCTTCCAGCTTTTGAAGCCTCAAATCGGCATTTTCAAGCTGTTCCAGTTGGTTTTGCGCGTTTTCCAGAAAGGTAAGCATTTCCTCTTCCGATTCACCGTATTTTTTGCCTAAACGGTAGAGCAAATCCAGCCGTTCCTCAATTCGATCCAGTTCCTCCGGATCGAATTCCGTATCTTCCAACAGGCTATTAATCTCGCTTGCCGCGTCTTTCAGCTCAGCCGCCAAACCATAAACCTTTTCTGAAAAAGCGGCGTTTTCCGGCAGATATTGTTCAGCTTCACCCAAGCTTTCCGCCGCGCTTTCGGCAAGGGAAACCGCTCCCTCAAGCTCATCCCCGCCGGCCAGCGCGGCATATGCGTCGGAAAGGGAGCGAGCAATGCTTTCGCTGTTTTGAATCCGGCGGCGAGCGGTGGCAAGAGCTTCTTTTTCCTTCAGTATAATCTCGGCGGCGGAAAGCTCTTCCACATAAAAAGACAGTAGTTCCACCTGTTTCCGGCGCTCTTCCTCGCTTTGGTTTGCTCCGTTTAACTCACGTTCAATGTGGCGCAATTGTGAATAAGCTTGAGCGTATTCAGAGAGCAGCCCGGCGTTTTGGGCGCAAAGGTCAATAAATTCGTAATGCCGTTCACTTTGCAGAAGCCGCTGGCTGTCGTGCTGACCGTGGATATTGAGCAACGTGGCGGCTGCTTCTTTTAACATGGAGGCGGTGGCAGTTCGTCCGTTGATTTTCGCGGCGGTTTTTCCGTTTGAGTCCAGGCTCCGGTAAAGAATGACCACCCCGTCCTCGGGTGGGTAACCCAAACCGGCCAGCGTGCTTTCCGCTTCCTGCCCCACGTTTTCAAATACGGCGGAGATCACTGCCAGACCGGTGCCGGAACGGATTAAATCACGGGTCGTACGTTCGCCCGTGACCGCGTTAACGGCATCGATTAAAATGGATTTACCCGCGCCGGTCTCTCCGGTCAGGGCTATGAATCCCGACGAAAAAGAAATATCCGCGCGCTCAATGACAGCCACGTTTTCAATGTGAAGATTAGTAAGCAGATTTTTCACCTTCCGAATTATATTAAAGTTTCTTCAGTTCTTCCGCCAACCTTTGGGAGGCTTCTTCGTTACGGGTGACAATAAAAATCGTGTCATCTCCGGCGAGTGTGCCCAAAACGCCATCAAATTTCATGCTGTCCAACGCAACGCAGGCAGCGCCCGCAGTGCCGGTATGGCAGATTATGACCACGTTGTTGAGCGCCCAGTCTACTTTTAGAACCGAATTTGCGAAAATCCGGCGATAGCGGTCTTGTGAATCAACGGGAGCGGACTGAACGGACTGAATATAAGCCGTTTGTCCCTGGGCGTTTGCCGCTTTGTACAGCCGCAGTTCGCGAATGTCCCGTGAAATGGTCGCCTGCGTGGTGGGAACCCCGCTACCCTCTAAAAGCGCTAACAGTTCCTCTTGTGTCTCCACGGAATGAGTCTCAATGATTTCCAATATTTTCCTTTGACGCGCACCCTTTGACATAACCAAAACTCCAGTCTAATCTACAAATTTTTTCTTAATTTATCGCGCAGAGTTTCATACCCGTCGCCATCCAGCATAATCAGCCGTGCCGTAAGCGGGCATTGATCAGTAACATACAGCGTGTCATTCGGGGAAACCGGCAGCCCCAGCGTACCGTCCATGGTAAGATACACCCCGTCACAGCGTGAAGGATTTGAGCATTGTGCCCGTACGGTCAGTTTTGTGGCCGCCGCCAATACAATCGGCCTCGCGTTCATGGAATGCGGACAGATGGGCGTCAGAATGACGGCTTTTACATCCGGTGTGACTACCGGTCCGCCGGCGGAAAGATTGTAGGCGGTGGAACCGGTCGGTGTGGAAATGATCAGACCGTCCGCGCGGAGTTCCAAAAATGGTTTATC
>JAISRF010000237.1 GCA_031273775.1 Oscillospiraceae bacterium | reverse complement strand
TCTGGGCTTTTTTGCCGGGCACCGCCTGACCCGCGACGATTTTGCCGTGGCGTTGGGAGGCGGAGTGGTGGGAGACATGGCGGGATTTGCCGCCGCCGTGTATTTGCGCGGCATTGATTTTGTCCAAATTCCGACCACGCTGCTCGCGCAGGTGGATGCTTCCGTGGGCGGAAAAACCGGGTGCGATTTGCCCACGGGCAAGAATTTAGCGGGGGCGTTCCGGCAGCCGCGGGCGGTCGTCATGGATCCGCGACTTCTGAAAACCCTTCCGCCGGAGCAATTTGCGAGCGGCATGGCGGAGGTAATCAAAACCGCCGCCATCAAAGACGAAGAACTGTTTTGCCATCTTGAAGATTGGACGCTGATTGACGTAATCGCGCGGTCGGTAGAGATAAAGCGCGGTGTGGTGGAGCGCGACGAGTTTGAGCGCGGGGAGCGGATGCTCCTGAATTTCGGACACACAGCGGGGCATGCCATTGAACGCGCGTACGGTTTTGAGGGAATCACACACGGGGCGGCGGTGGCTTGCGGCATGGCGGCGGCGGCGGAAATAGGGCATAAACTCGGTATAACACCCCAAAACGCGGAGGAGTCGCTGCGCGAAGCGCTGATCCGTCACGGCTTGCCAACCGGCACGGCCGTGAAAAGATCCGAAATGATGGACGGCATTGCCGGAGACAAAAAGCGAACCGGCGGCGCGATAAATTTTGTTGTCCTGGAAAAAATCGGCGCGGCGCGAACGGTCAAGCTGGAACTAGAACAGCTTGCGGCGCTTTTGTAGTTAAGGAGTGATAGCGCGAAAGAACTGACTTGCCATGACAAAATTTGTGCCGCCGACTTTGGCGGCGGAATGGATGGTTAATATGCGTGAGGTTCAAATATTTACCGACGGCGCCTGTTCCGGGAACCCCGGCCCGGGCGGCTGGGGCGCGGTTTTGCGCTGTGGAACCGTCGAAAAGGAACTTTCGGGCGGTGAAAATCCCACCACCAACAACCGCATGGAACTGTCCGCCGCCATCATGGCGCTTTCCGCGTTAAACGAGACCTGTAACGTTACCTTAACGACCGATTCAAAGTACCTGTGCGACGGAATGACCAAGGGATGGGCGAAGTCGTGGAAAACGCGGGGCTGGAAAAAGGGAGACGGCAGCCCCGCCCTCAACCCCGATTTGTGGGACAAGTTGATTGCCCTGTGCGAAACCCACCGGGTAAAATTCGTGTGGGTACGCGGGCACAACGGCCACCCGGAAAATGAAAGGTGCGATGAACTCGCCCGAAAAGCGATTCATGAAGTTAATAATCGATAGTTATTCAAACAATATTTTCTTATTATAATCCATTAACAACAAACTTTTAACTGACACTTGCATTCTATACCTTTTTGGTATAGAATTATTTTCGCAGGGAATAATAGCAATTCGTAATGCGTCATTTTTGTGTCCCTCCACGGAGAATCAATCTCCATATATGAAAACCCAAGATAAAAAAGGACTTGTCTATATGCGAAACGTTTACGCGGACAACGCGGCCACCACCCGGATTTCACCGGCGGTGTTTGACGCGATGCTACCGTATCTCAAAGACGAATACGGCAACCCCTCCAGCCTTTACCGGCTGGGCGTGCGGGCAAAAGCCGCTGTGGAGGAGGCTCGTCGCAAAGTGGCCGCCGCCATCAACGCCGAGCCGGGCGAAATTGTCTTTACCGGCGGGGGAAGCGAATCGGACAATTTCGCCATTAAAGGCGCGGCGGAACTGGCCGCAAAAAAGATGAAAAAACACATTATTTCCACCGCGTTCGAGCATCACGCCGTTTTGCACGCCCTCAGCCACCTGAAAAAGCAGGGTTTTACCATCACGCTTCTGCCCGTTCACGAAAACGGTTTGGTGCGCCCGGAAGAGCTGGCCGCCGCCATTACGCCGGAAACCGCGCTGGTCAGCGTTATGACCGCCAACAACGAAATCGGCACTTTACAGCCGGTGGCTCGGTTGGGCGCCGTCTGCCGGGAAAATAAAGTGCTTTTCCATACCGATGCAGTGCAGGCGCTGGGCAGTGTCCCGCTGGACGTCAAGGCCATGAATGTTGATTTGCTGTCGCTTTCCGCGCATAAAATCCACGGACCCAAGGGCGTGGGCGCGCTCTTTGTGAAAAAAGGCGTGGTCTTGGCCAATTTAATCGATGGCGGTTCACAGGAGCGGGGCAAGCGCGCCGGTACCGAAAACACCGCCGGAATCGTGGGATTCGGCGCGGCGGCGGCGCTGGCGGCGGCGGGGTTAGAAGAACGCGTAAAACGCCTGACTGCCCTGCGCGAGCGTATGATCGCCGGCGCGCTGCAAATCGAACGCAGCCGCCTGAACGGTGACCGAATCAACCGTCTTCCCGGTAACGTAAACCTCTGTTTTGAGGGAATTGAAGGCGAATCGTTGTTGCTGATGCTGGACTTGAAAGGGGTTTCGGCCTCGTCCGGTTCCGCCTGCACATCCGGCGCCCTTGACCCCAGCCACGTGCTTTTGGCCATTGGGCTACCCCATGAAGTCGCCCATGGTTCCCTGCGGCTGTCCTTTTCCGACGAAAACACCATGGAAGACGTGGATTATATTTTGGAGGTTCTGCCCCCCATCGTGGAGCGGCTACGGGTCATGTCGCCGCTGTGGGATCGAATACAGTTGTCAACTTAAAAAGCCGGAGGTCTTTTACATGTATACCGAACAGGTTATGGAACATTTTACCAACCCGCGCAATATGGGTGAAATCCCGGACGCGGACGGCGTGGGTGAGGTCGGCAACGCCAAATGCGGAGACATTATGAAAATGTTTATTAAGGTGGACAACGGTGTCATTACCGACTGCAAGTTCAAAACCTATGGTTGCGGCTCGGCCATTGCCACCAGTTCCATCGCCACTGAAATGGTAAAAGGGCGTAAAATTGAAGACGCAATCGGGCTTTCGAACAAAGCGGTGGTAGAGGCGCTGGGCGGCCTGCCTCCGCACAAAATCCATTGCTCGGTGCTGGCAGAGCAGTCTATTAAAGCCGCCGTTTCCGATTATTATCGCCGCCGCGGCATTGACCCCCTGCCCATTGTGGGAGAGATTCACGAATGCGAGGGCTGCGGAATTTAATAAATGATAGGGTCTAATTTCCCGCCCCTTGAAGCGCATCTCCCGTAATCCGGCGGCAATACATTCATTCTCAATTTTCAATCAGCAGAGGAGAACGGGTTACGTTGAAAGCAAGAAGCATCTACGTTTGCTCCGCCTGTGGGTATACCTGTGCCAAATGGCAGGGCAAATGCCCCGGCTGCGGTGAGTGGAACACGCTGGCGGAAACCGTTGCCGCGCCCCAGTCGCCAGCCGCCAAAAGCTCCGCCCGCTCGCTGTCCCAGGCCCGGGACGTGGGCGCTTTCCCGCTTTCCGGCATCTCCGCCGAGGGCGAACACCGGTATAAAACCGGCCTGCGGGAGCTTGACCGAGTTCTGGGCGGGGGCATTGTCAAAGGCTCGCTGGTGCTCTTGGGCGGTGACCCCGGAATCGGAAAATCGACGCTTCTTCTGCAAATCTGCCAAACACTGGGGCGTGAGCTAAGCGTGCTGTACGTGTCCGGCGAGGAATCGGGACGGCAGCTGAAGCTCCGCGCCGAACGGCTGGGCGTGGACAGCCCGGATTTGCTGGTCATGGCGGAAACCGACTGCGAAACCATTTGCGAATACATACGCCGGAGTTTGCCCGGTTTGGTGATGATAGACTCTATCCAGACCGTAAGCATGGACGGGCTGACCTCCAGCCCGGGCAGCATTGTACAGGTGCGTGAATGTACCAACGCGTTCATGCGTCTGGCGAAAATGCTTGACATTCCCATTATCATTGTGAGCCACGTGAACAAGGACGGGCAGATTGCCGGTCCCAAGGCGCTGGAACACATTGTGGACGCGGTACTGTATTTTGAGGGAGAGCGGACGCTTTCCTACCGGATATTGCGGGCGATAAAAAACCGGTACGGCTCCACCAATGAAATCGGCGTATTCGAAATGCGTGACCGCGGCCTTAATGAAGTGGAAAACCCCTCGCTGATGCTTCTGAGCGGCCGTCCAAAAAACGTGCCGGGAACCTGCGTGGTGTGTTTATTGGAAGGCTCCCGCCCCATTTTGGCCGAAGTTCAGGGGCTGGTGTCGACCAGCGGTTTTGGGAACGCGCGGCGCATGGCTAACGGTTTTGATCTGAACCGGCTGAATATGCTACTGGCTGTGCTGGAAAAACGCGCGGGGTACTTCTTCGCGAATCTTGACGCGTATATCAATGTAGTGGGCGGTCTGCGGCTGGACGAGCCCGCCGCGGATTTAACAGTCGCTTTGGCTCTTGTGTCCAGCTTGAAAGATTTCCCCGTACCGGAGGATGTGATTGCTTTCGGGGAAGTGGGGCTGGCGGGGGAAATCCGCGCGGTTTCCCAGTGCGCCCAGCGCGCGGCGGAAGCGGCAAGGCTGGGCTTTAAGCGGTGCATATTGCCGGCGTCCGGCAAGAAAAGCGCGGGGAAAATAGAAGGCATGGAGATTGTCGGGGTGAAAAGTATCCGAGAGGCATTTGAGGCGCTGAAATGAATATCGGGCAAGCCGCCGTGATGCTGAGCGAAACGGGTGCGCCCGCAGCTGATATTGCGGCGCAGGTCGGCTACGAAAGCCACACGAAATTCGGAACCGCGTTTAGAACTCCACCGGACTTCTTCCATTCGAATATTGAAAAGTCGCTGTCCAACCGCCAACCGCCAACTGTTAACTGTTAGCGGTTAACTGTTAGCTGATAACTGTTCCAGCGCCGCCATTTTCACCGCCACCGAGAACAGCTCCATGGCAGCTTCCAGCTCTGTGACCGGCGGCAGGGTGGGGGCGATTCGGATGTTGCGATCCCGGGGGTCGCGTCCGCAGGGGAATGTAGCGCCGGCGGCTGTCAGGGTCACGCCTCCCTCTTTGCACAGCTCCACCACGCGCTTCGCGGTGCCGGGCAGTACGTCCACGCTGATAAAATACCCGCCTTTGGGGTTTGTCCACGTCACTCCGGAGCCCGAGAGCTCACGCTCCAACACGGCAATCACGGCGTTAAAACGCGGGGCAAGCAGCGGAATAAACCGTTCCATATGCGATTGCAAGCCGGCTAAATCTTTGAATTTTCTTGCGTGCCGAAGCTGGTTGATTTTGTCCGGCCCGATGGTCTGCATACTCATCCGCGTCCGGAGCAGTTTGATATTGCTTTCCGAAGCGGCGACCGCCGCCACGCCCGCGCCGGGGAAAGTGATTTTGGAGGTGGAGGCAAACATCAACACCAAGTCCGGATTGGCCGCCGCCTCACATTCCGGTAGGATTGGCAGCAACGGCTCGGTTTCGTCCGTCAGGTCGTGAATGACGTAGGCGTTATCCCAAAACACACGAAAATCCCGTGCGGCGGGGGTGAGCCGGGCAATGCGGCGCACCACGACCTCCGAATACGTAATGCCCTCGGGGTTGGAATATTTCGGCACGCACCACATGCCTTTGACGGCGGAGTCTTTCACAAGCTTTTCCACCGCATCCATATCAGGGCCGTCCGGGGTCATATCCACCGTGATCATTTCAATCCCAAAGTGCTGACAGACGGCGAAATGCCGATCGTAGCCGGGCGCCGGGCAAAGGAATTTGATTGGCTGGTGCGAAAACCACGGCTTGTCGCCAAAACCGTGCGTCATGCCCTGCGCTACGGCGTCGAACATCAGATTCAGCGATGAATTCCCCGCCGCAATGACCTGCTGGGTTTTGCAGCCGAGCATCTCGGCAAACAGGCGGCGCATTTCCGGCAGTCCGTCCAAAATGCCGTAATTCCGGCAATCCGTGCCGTCTTCGCTCTTAAAACCCGTGCCGGAACCCACCAAATCCAAAAGATCCATATTTTCGCCAAGCAAATCCGCGCCGGGCTTCCCGCGGGTCATATCCAGGTTTAAACCCTTGCCTTTTATCCGCTCAAACTCCGTCCGCTCTTTTTTCAGCAACGCCGCTGCTTCGGCTTTTGTCAATTCCCCAAACGCTCTCATGTCGCTCATCCTTATAATTGTTAATTGCAAATTGCGTTTGCGCCTCTCGGTAAACCTCCCGGAGCGATACGCCGTATTTTTGGGACGCGGCCCGCGCCGATTCGTATTCCGCGGCGTATTTTGTAATATCACCGTATGTACACCGCTTTACCTCCACCGAGCCGAACTCGGTTTGGGCTTGATATACGCTCCGTTCCATCACCCGGCGGCGCGACTGCCTGCATCTAAGACCGATGGAGGACGAATGACGGAAAATAAGCCTCGTAAATTCTTCTTCGCGCTTTATATTGCAAAGTGCGGTAAGCTCTGCGCCGGGGCGGTTTTTCTTCATAAAAACAGGCGTATAATAAACGTCCAGGGCACCGGCCTTCAGCAAAATCTCCATCAGCCGCCCCAACTCCTCCGGCGTGGAATCATCGATGGCGGCAACCAATTCGACAACCTCATCCTCTTTGGCAGCGCCTTTTTCAGAAAAAGGGGCGGGGGGGGACAGAATTTCAAAAACCACCGCCCGCAGGATATTGGCGTGGTCAAAATCTTTCCGCCCCGCCCCTGTGCCGCCGGCTGTGATATTGTGCAGAGTGGGCGGGGTGAATTCCGGATTTAACGCCGCCAGCACGGCAATGCCGGTGGGTGTGACCATTTCGCCTCTGGTGTCCGTCAGCCGGAGCGGAATTTGGTGGGTTTTCGCCAGCTGAGCCACAGCGGGAACCGGCACCGGCAACCGCCCGTGCTGGCAATCCACAAAGCCGGTGCCTTCGCCCAGCGGTGTGGAAATCACACGCTGAGGCGCGATTTGTTCCAGCAGATACGCCGCGGCCACAATATCTATGATTGAATCAATTGCGCCAACCTCATGAAAATGAACCTCGGCGGGCGCAATGCCGTGAACCGCCGCTTCCGCCCGCGCTAAAATGTCCACCACCCGGTGTCCGAACGTCTTCGCGGCTCCGGCGAGCGGCGCGCCGTCAATTATCCGGTCTATGTCCTCGGGGTGACGGTGGGCGTGCTCACAGGGTGCGTCCACATGAAAGGTCAGCGCGCGGATGCCGTGCTTTTGGGTTTCGGAAATGTCGATTTGAGCCTGCACGGGCAACGCGTCAAGCACACGCTTCAGTCCGTCGGCATCCCCCGTCAAATCCAACAGCGCGGCGGCGATCATGTCGCCGGATATACCGCTTTGGCAATCAAAATACAATGATTTCACCGAAAACCCCCGGTTTTAATTTATGGCAGGGACAACTCCCCGCGCCGGCGCGAGATTGAAAACCCTGTTATAATTTTGCCAAAAACATAAACGCTTTGTCGTGAAAGTTCCAGTGCGTTTCATGCCCGTAATCCGGGTAAATCACCATTTCCTTGGGTGCGGTGATTTTATTGTACGCCGCGAACTGCGTGGAGGGCGGGCAAGTGGTGTCCATCAGCCCGATTCCCCACAAGACCTCCGCTTTAATCCGCGGCGCAAGATTTTGAATGTCGATATAGCCCAGTGTGGTAAAGACCTCGTCCTCGCGTTTATGTTCAGGGTCGAACCGCCGGAAATAATCCTTGATTCCGATATACGCGCCTTGCGCCAAATCCATCTCCCACACGCGTTTGTAATCGGAAAGGAAGGGGATGGCGGGCGCAATCCTCCTGATACGCGGCTCCAGCGCGGCACAGGCAACGGTCAACGCCCCGCCCTGAGAGCCGCCAAGCGCTCCGACGCGGGTTTCGTCCACCTCGTCAAAAGACATGACCACCCGCGCCAGTTGTGCGGTGTCGGCGAAAACGCCGCGGTAAAACAGCTTGTCACGCCCGCCGTCCAGACCTTTTATCACATGCCCGTACATGGTGCCGCCCGGCGTTTGCAGGTTGTCCTCGGAAAGCCCGCCCTGACCGCGCACGTCCAGCGCCGCCACCGAAAATCCGGCAGAAACAAAGGCTAACTTTCCCTGCCAATCCCCGCTGTCCCCACTGTATCCGTGAAACGTCAGCACGGCGGGGCGGGACGTTTTTGCGCATTTCGGACGCAGGTATTTCGCGTGAATCCGCGCTCCGCCAAGCCCGGTGAAATACAGGTGAAAGCATTCCGTCTCCGGCGTCTGAAATTCGGCGGGAATCAATTCCGGCGCAGGGTCGGTTTCATCCAGTTCACGCAGTGTTTGATCCCAGTACGCGTCAAAATCGCCCGGGCGGGGACTCCGTCCCTCATAAGTTTTCAGTTTTTCCGGCGACATATCCACCAATGGCATACAAAATCATCCTTTTATATTTTATTTGAGAGCAAATTTCAATCCGTTATGCGGGGAGTGCCGAGGCGGTGTCCCCCGCACAATTAAATCGTCAAAATCCGCGCGGCCAAAAATCCCGCTCCAAAGCCGTTGTCAATATTTACAGCCGCAATCCCCGGCGCGCAGGAGTTGAGCATGGTCAAAAGGGCGGCATAGCCCCCCAGCCCGGTACCGTATCCGACGGAGGTGGGCAGCGCGATGACCGGCGCTTCCACCAGCCCCGCCAGCACGGAGGGCAAAGCGCCCTCCATTCCGGCAACGGCAATCACCGCCCCCGCCTCTCGCAGTTCCGGCAGTCGACCCACCAACCGGTGCAGTCCCGCGATCCCCGCATCGTAAAGACGAAGAACTCTTGCGCCGTAAAATTCCGCCGTCAGCGCGGCCTCCTCCGCCACGGGCAGGTCGGCGGTTCCGCCGCTGCACACCGCCACGGGCCGGGCGAGAGGTTTCGGCGGGTTTTGGATTAAACTGACCAATCCCGCCTGTTTATGAAACACGGCGCCCGGCGTTTTCACGGATATTTTTTCAAAGTGCTCCGGAGGGGCTCGGGTACCCAGCACGTTCCCGCCCGCGGCAGCTAATTTTTCAAAAATTTCAGCCGCCTGTTCCGGGCTTTTTCCCGCGCAATAGACGACTTCCCCCGCCCCGGTGCGAAGCTGCCGCTGATGATCCAAAAGGGCATAACCCAAATCCTCCCCGGAAAGCAGCCGCAGTTTCTCCGCCGCCGCCTCAGGGGCGATTTTGCCGCTTTTTACCTGTTCAAGCAAGACTGTTACGTCCATTACCATTCCTCGTAATCAATGCATTTGCGGTTTTCAGAAAGCGGATATTGCGGCGGCCAAAAAATTAAATCAAAATTCCGCCGAGCCAGTAGTCCTTGGAAACGGCAACACATCGCGAATGTTGGACACTGCCGTTAAATACATAATCAGGCGCTCAAAGCCCAGCCCAAACCCGGCGTGCTTAGTGCCGCCGAACCGGCGCAAATCCAGGTACCACCAGTAATCTTCCTTGTTCAGCCCGTTATGTTCAATGCTGGCGCACAGCGTATCCAGCCGCTCCTCGCGCTGGCTCCCGCCGATAATCTCACCCACGCCCGGCACCAGCAAATCCATGGCCGCCACCGTTTTACCATCGTCGTTTTGGCGCATATAAAACGCCTTGATTTCCTTAGGGTAGTCGGTGACAAAGAGCGGTTTTTTGAATACCTTTTCGGTCAGATACCGCTCGTGCTCGGTCTGCAGATCGCAGCCCCAATAAACCGGGTACCCGAACTCCGATTTATGCGCTTCCAATATTTTGACGGCTTCGGTATAAGTGACTCTGGCACAGTCGGAACCGACCAGTGACGTCAGGCGGTTCAGCAGTTCTTTATCGTAAAATTCGTTAAAAAAGGCCATTTCGTCCGGGCACTGTTCCAGCACGGTTTTTATGATGGATTTAATCATATCCCATGCCAGCGCCATGTCGTCGTTCAGATCGGCAAAGGCGATTTCCGGCTCAATCATCCAGAATTCCGCCGCGTGGCGCGCGGTGTTGGAACGTTCCGCGCGGAAGGTGGGGCCGAAGGTGTACACCTTGCCAAAAGCCAGCGCCATGCATTCCGCCTCTAACTGGCCGGACACGGTGAGGGAAGTGGGCTTTTCAAAAAAGTCCTGGGCAAAATCGACCTCGCCGCCGGGGGTTTTGGGCGGATTGGCGGGGTCGAGCACCGTCACACGGAACATTTCGCCCGCGCCCTCGGCATCGGAGCCGGTGATGATGGGCGAGTGCGCGTAGACAAAGCCGCGGCTGTTAAAAAAGCTGTGGATGGCGAAAGCGCACACGGAGCGCACACGGTACAGGGCGTTAAAGGTGTTGGTGCGAGGGCGCAGGTGAGCGATGGTGCGCAGATATTCCATGGAATGGCGTTTCTTTTGCAAGGGGTATTCCGGCGCGGATGCGCCCTCAACGCCGATTTTGGCGGCGTGGAGCTCAAAGGGTTGTTTATGCTCCGGGGTTTCGATGATTTGTCCGGTCACTACCACCGCCGCGCCCACGTTTAACTTGGCGATTTCGCCGTAATTTTCCAGCTTTTCCGCTTCAAATACGACCTGAAGGTTTTTGAAGCAGGTGCCATCGTTGAGCTCCAAAAACCCAACGGTTTTACTGGCGCGGATCGTACGCGCCCAGCCTCCCACGGTGACGGCGCCCTTCCGGGTTTCGGGCGATTTATACAGGTCTTTCATGTCGATTTTAGTCATGCTTATTCCTCTTTCATTTTACCGCAACAGCCTTTCGGCGTTGCTGCCCAAAATTTTCCCGGCCGTTTCTTCGTCCAGCCCCAGCGTTCTCAAAAATGCCGCTTCGGTAGCGGCGCCGCTCCAGGGCAGGTCGCTGCCGAACAGAATTTTGTCCGCGCCGTGCTTTTCTATCATTTTTACCGCCAGCGCCTTCGGAATCCGGGAGGCGGTAAAGGCGGTGTCAAAATACACGTTTTCCCCCGCCAGAACATCGTAAACCTCCTGCCACCGCAGATAACCGCCGAAATGCGCCGCCACCACGGGCGCCCCCCCGAACACGGGAAGGATCTTTTTCACAGCTCGCGGCGGACAGTGCGCGTCACAAAACAGCCCGCAGTCCACGCCCGCGTGAAACACCGTAATCAGCCCTAACTCCGCGGCTAACGCATAGACCGGGAACACGGCGGGGTCGTCCGCGTGAAATTCCTGATAATCCGGGTGGAACTTAACCCCCTTTAAACCTGCCGCCGCCATCCGCCGAAGTTCATCCAACGCGTCCGGCGCAAAAGGGTGAACCGACCCGAACATGATCAAATCGTCCGAATTTCCGGCAATGGCAAAGTCGTTCACGTTTTTCTGCTGCCTCGCGTTGGTCGCGATGTTCAGCACCACGCTTTTGTCAATGCCTTTCTCCCGCATATACCGCCGCAAATCGCCCGCCGAGCCGTTTGTGAACGGCTCCACGATGCCGCTGTTGGCCATCAGCGCGGACATGGCCCGCCCAACGATTTTGTCCGGGAAACAGTGTGTGTGAAAATCAATCATCATTTCCGGTTCATTTCCTTAAATCTTTGCTCTTTCGAAAGTGTTCTTTTCCTCAGCCGGATAGATCTCGGCGTGACCTCTACCAGTTCGTCATCCTTGATAAATTCCAGCGACTGCTCCAGGCTCAGCACCGTTGGCGGGGTTAGGCGCAGGGCTTCGTCACTGCCGGAGGCCCGCATATTGGTCACGTGCTTCTTTTTGCAGATATTGCAGGCGATATCCTCACTTTTTGGGCTTTCTCCCACAATCATGCCCTCATACACGGGTACGCCCGCCCCGATAAACAGCCGACCGCGCTCTTGGGCGTTGAAGAGTCCGTAGGCGGTGGAATCCCCCGTTTCAAACGCCACAATTGACCCGCTTTGGCGGGTTTCCATCTCACCTTTATACGGCTGGTAGCTGTCGAACACGTGGTTCATGATGCCAAAGCCGTTAGTGTCGGTTAAAAATTCGCTCCGGTAACCCATCAAACCCCGCGCCGGAATTTTGAATTCAAGATGTGTGCTACCGCCGTCTCTGGCGGTCATGTTCAATAGCTCCGCCTTTCGCCCGCCCAATTTTTCCATCACCGCGCCTACGTAATTTTCGGGCGTTTCAATCAAGAGCAGCTCAATCGGCTCCAGCACCTGCCCGTTTTCCTCTTTTAAAATAACCTCCGGGCGGGACACCTGAAATTCGTACCCCTGGCGGCGCATGGTTTCGATCAGAATAGAAAGGTGCAGTTCCCCGCGGCCGGACACCTTGAACGAATCGGTGGATTCGGTTTCCTCCACTCTCATGCTCACATTGGTTTCGATTTCCTTTTTCAGCCGGTCACGAAGGTTCCGGCTGGTGACGTATTTACCCTCCCGACCGGCGAAAGGGGAATTGTTTACCAGAAAATTCATGGAGACGGTAGGTTCATCAATATTCACAAAGGGAAGCGGCTGTGGGCATTCCGGTGCGCAGGCCGTTTCCCCGATGTTTATATCCGCAATTCCCGCAACCGCAACAATATCGCCTAAAGAAGCGGAGGACACTTCGGCGCGTTTAAGCCCCTCAAACTGGTAAAGACGGGTCAATTTCACGTTAGTGGCCGACCCGTCCGCGTGACACAGCACCGCGGCTTGCCCGGTCTTCACGCTTCCGCGTTCCACCCGCCCGATTCCGATTCTGCCCACATATTCGTCATATTCGATGTTGGAAAACAAAATTTGGAAAGGGGCGTCCAAATCGCCCCGGGGCGCGGGAATTTCCTTGAGGATGATTTCAAACAGCGGTTGCATGTCCCCCGCTTTGGCCTCGTCGGGGTCAAAACAGGCGAAGCCCTCCCGCGCGGAGCAGTACACCACGGGGAATTCCAGCTGCGCGTCGTCCGCGCCCAATTCAATAAACAGATCCAAAACCTCGTCCACCACCTCGGCGGGGCGCGCCATGGGCCGGTCTATTTTATTGACCACCACCACGGCCTTTTTTCCCAAAGAAAGCGCTTTTTTCAGCACGAACCGGGTCTGGGGCATACAGCCTTCAAAGGCGTCTACCACTAACAGCACGCCGTCCACCATCATCAGAATACGTTCGACCTCGCCGCCGAAATCGGCGTGACCGGGTGTGTCCACGATGTTGATTTTGGTGTCCTGGTACATCACGGCGGTATTTTTAGAAAGGATGGTGATGCCGCGCTCTCGCTCCAAATCGTTGGAATCCATCACCCGTTCCGTCACCTGCTCGTTGACGCGGAAAATCCCGCTTTGCCGCAGCAGCTGGTCTACAAGGGTGGTTTTTCCGTGATCAACGTGGGCAATAATGGCAACGTTTCTGATTTCTTCGCGTTTCAAGTGTGTAATACTACTCCTCCGACTAAATACTGAATTGCATTATAGCAGAGAAATGTAAAAATGGCAACTGTTTTTTTGCCCCGAATAATTTCGTTTGCGCCCGTTTTAGGAGTATAGCGTTCAGAAAACTTCGCGACGGCTTATGCGAAGAACGCTAAAAGCGCCGGATTTTCGTTAGGTAGCCGACAGTTTACAATCAAAAATCATGAATTTTCTAAAAAACAGTTGATTTTTTTTTTTTGCGGTGATATAATAATCTCGCTGTCTTTCATGGCTGATTTTTTGCGCTTTGCGTGTCCGGAGTTCCGGCGGCGCGGCGCGTATGGAGTGGAGTAGTTAAAATGTCGGTTTGGGAATGGGTTATCGGCGGGCTTATTTTAGTATTTGCCCTTGCGGTTGTGGTCGCGGTTCTTTTGCAAGAGGGACGTCGTTCGGGTATTTCCGGCGCAATTGCCGGGGGAGCGGATACTTTTCTTTCTAAGACCAAGGCGCGCACGGTAGACGCGGCGCTTGCCCGCTGGACACGCGTGATTGCCATTGTATTCTTTTTGCTGGTGCTTGCCGCGTTGGTTGTCTCTGTGCTGCTCAAACAGTAAACAGCGCTCGGTTTTTTACCTTTGGGGTAAACTGCGCAAAATTCGGAAATCACAGAGGGACGCCCGTTGGGGTGCCCCTTTTGTCATTTTACCTGGAACCTGTTAACTGTTAACTGTTAATTCCCTAAGTTTCTCCCGTATCTTAATAAAATCGGCGAACGCGTCGGGTTTCTGCCGGGGATTCCGCAACAGCGATGCCGGGTGAAATGTGCCCATAAACAAACTTTCGCCGCGCAAAATCCATTCTCCGTGGCGTAAGGTCACCTTGAAATCCGGGGAAATCAGCCGCTGAGCCGCAATCCGACCCAAACAAACCACCATTTTCGGGCGAATCAGCCTGAACTGCTCACGCAGAAAGGCAATGCACTGTTCCTGCTCTTCCGGGAGCGGGTCACGGTTTTTGGGCGGTCGGCACTTCACAATGTTGGCAATATAACAGCCCGTCCTGTCCAGTTCAATCGCGTTCAGAAATTTGTCCAGCAACTGCCCCGCCCTGCCCACAAAGGGCTGGCCTTTCAAATCTTCCTGCTCGCCGGGACCTTCGCCCACAAACATCAGCGGAGACCGGGGATTGCCTACCCCGAAAACCGACTTTGTGCGTCCCGTATGTAGCTCACAGGCGGCGCAGACGGCGCATTTTTGTTCCAGTTCAAGCAACATTTCTTCCATATATTTACATTCCCTCATGCCGACATTTGGAATAACAACGCGCTCATTCTACCACATATCAGGCGCAATTACAACCGATTTCTTAATTCCGCTATGATGAACGGCGCGGTCTGCTTGAAAGGTGTCCGCCGTTCAGGCAAGTTTAGCGTATAATCTTTTCGCTGTTTGTCAAAGCGGACATATCCCGCATAGTATGATATTGACCGCTCCACGTGATGAAAACCGCGGGGTATCGGTTCAAGAGAAGGCCTAAAGGTCAAGGTTGATCAGGGCGCTTTATTCATAAATACCAAAAGAATAGGAGGCGAAAAAATGTATTGCAATAGACGCAGATATAATGATGTGTCTCGAAATAATTGCGATCCGGGCTTTGAATCGGCAGGTGAATCGCTCGATAGGCGGGAATTCAACTGCAGAGGAGACCGGAAGGTTATTAAGCATGAATATATCGTAAAACACCAGCATGACATTGTTGACGAATACGATATCATACACGAGCACGAGTATAATCGTTATAATGTTTTTTCAAATCGTGAAGTTGTCAGAGAAAACGATTATACTACGCCGCTGCCTGATGTTTGCGGGGACAACCAATGTGGCGCTCAAGCGCGCTAAGTTTTGATATACTCAAAATCAAAGAGTATGCCTCGATGTTCTGATTAGACGGCTAACAATTTGTTTCGAAGGACTCTGCCATGTTTCGGGGGAAGGTACAGATTAATGTGCCTTCTCTTTTTTTGTCCGATTTACCGCGGATCGGTATGAAGCGGCGGATAACGCGGCTCTTCGCCATTCCGGGATATATCGGGCAAAAATAAAACGCAAGATGATTGACGGTTTATCATAATTGTGTTAAGGTAAGCAATAGACTGTTGTAAAAAAGGTGATGTTGACATGTTGGCATTATTCCTAACCATGATAGATAGCGAAAGCGACCGCGTAAAATTTATGAGGCTGTACAACGAATACCGCCACACCATGTATCGCACAGCCAATGCCATCCTGAAAGATTCTTACTTGGCGGAGGACGCCGTACAGGAAGCATTTGTGCGAATTATAAAAAATTTACATAAAATCGATGGCGCGGACAGTCGCCAAACGAAGGTTTTTCTGGCGATTATAGTGAAGAATGTTTCGCTGACCATGCAGGCCAGACATAACGCCGGACTGATATTTTCATTTGACGATGCGGCAGAGCCCGAATCGGCGTCGGAATATTCGTTGGCTGACGAGATTGAGTCAAAGGAAGGCCTCAGCAACCTTTTAGAGGTGATTGACAAGCTTCCATCCATGTACAAAAACCCGTTGCTGTTAAAGTATTACATCGACCTGGAGGTTGGCGAAATCGCTCAAAGTCTGGGGTTGCCGTTGAAAACCGTGCAAAAACAAATTGAGCGAGGCAGGCAAATATTAGCGGAGCGGCTGAAAGAAAAGAGTGTGAGCATATGAATACGAGGTTATTTACGGAGCAAGAGCTCAAACTGGCGTTTATCGAATACGGCAAAAATCTGGCTGATTCTCTGACCGCGGAGGAATCGGCGCCTGAACATGAGTTTTCGCCGGAATTTGAGCGCCAAATGGAAGAACTGATCCGGTCGATTGAACCCAAAAAGCCCTTTGCGTCCCGGAACCGGGGTGTAAAAAGAGCCGCCGTAATTGTAATTGCCGCCATTATTTCCGCGTCAATTCTGGTGCTGAGCGTAAGCGCCCTGCGCAATGCGGTAACCGGCTTTTTTGTCAATATTTTCAACCGGTTCAGCATTATTATGCATATAAAAGACGGCGAGGAAAGCGCTTTGAGCACGCTTGAACAGCTTTATGAGCCGGTATTTATTCCCGAAGGATATTACCGGGAAAGTGAGGAGAAAGTACCCGCGCAATATAGAATTACTTATTCCAACGGCGTTGATAAAATCATTTTCAGACAAAGAGTGAGCGACGGCACCTTCATTGACACCGAGAAAGCCCCATATGAAGAAATTCAGGTTGGCGGCCGTAAAGGGATATATTATAAGGTGAACGATGTTAGCTATGTCATATGGGAAGAGGCTGCGTACAGGTTCAGAATATCCAGCAAGTTAGACAAGGAAATCTTGATTACAACAGCGGAATCTGTGAAAACAGCAGATAAATGAAAAAATCGAAAAATAATTGCGTTTTCTTGTCGCCAAACGCCCTTTTTTCAGGTTTATTATGTAGAAAGCGGATGATAAACAGTTTATCCGCAAAAATAGAAAAGGGAGAATGGGAAAATGAGGAAAAAAATTCTGATGTCAGTCCTGAGCGTAATACTTGCGCTCTCGGTTACGGCGGGACTGACGGCGACCGCGCAGGTTCAGATGACGTACTTGGCTGTGGGAGATGTATGTGGTCTTATCGACACCTCAACCGGCATTGTCACCATCGACGCGGACGTTGAAGGCTACGAGGGTCTCACCACCGATGTGTCCATCACCATCAACCTCCAGTATTACGACACGAACAAATCCAAGTGGGTAACCCTGGACACCGTCTGGGAGGACTTTTATGGAGAGTGGTACGGTGAGTTTTATCAGCAGTGGTATGTTTCACCCGGATACAGCTACCGCGGCAACGTGTATTTAACCGCGTATTATTTTAGCATAGCAGAAGCAATAATCATGAATACGCAAACACTGGTCTATTAAAATTTTTGAAAGGGAAGCAACATTTATGCTCAATCAGGCTAAAGACGTCCAAGTTCCGCCGGAGGTGTCCTTCGAGATGATATACCGGGTGTTTGAAGAAACCCTATCTGACCCCTCTGCCGGCGAATACCATACATACGGTATTGAAGCTGCGGAAAACGGAGAAAGCAGACGGATTGCCGATATTTCACTGAACAGGCGGGAAGTTGAAGAACTTGCCGAACTGTTCAACCGTGAGGAATTAGACCCCGCGCACTTTCACGACGCGGTAGAGGACTTTTTTGATTGAGGTTCTTCCCGGAGGGATTGCCGGAGGATTAACCCCGGAGGCCGTAAAAGCCATTAACCGCACCCTCCTCCGTACAATGGCACAGATTTCATTATATGGCGGGGATTTTACTTTCATTGAATTCCCGCCAGGCGGAACCGTCTTACTGATGGTTCCGCTTTTCCTTTTTAAGGGGATAATTAAGCAATGTTCGACAAAAGCTGACAAAGTTTGACAAAATGTAAAAGTGCGGCTTGCAAAAAGCGGATTTAACTGATATACTTAAATTCCACAAAATTTTTAAGGGGAAGTTACCATGCGCGCCGCTTCATTTTCTTTGTTTCTTGTCTGTCTTTTGTTTTTAGCGTCATGTATAGGCGCCGTTTCAAGCGGCAACGTTTACGGGACGGACAGCTCTGCCGCAGCGCGGGATTTAAATACACCGGCTCTGTCCGCTTATTACGGTTACGAGTCTTCGGCACAGGAAAAACTTGAGTCTTACGGCGCTTCCGGCCTTGAACCCCTTGTGAATTCGTCTGCCGTCGCCGTGACGGACAAGCCGGAGGCACCGTCTGAGCATTCCGAAGCGTCTTCAGATTTTTCGTCCTCGAACGCTTCACCCTCCGCACAGCCCGTCCCGGTTTTGCCGGAAAAACCGTCGGAGGACGTTTCAGGTGCCGTTTCAAATGAATCTTCAGATGTAGAGCCGGGCGCGGTCAGCGGCCCGGTCGAGATTCAGGCAAGCGTGTGTTATGAATGGATTCAAAACGCGCGTAACATTTTGTATATTGCGCTTCAGCTGAACAATGTCGGCGCCGCCTGTGTGGAAATTACAGGGGTTAACCTAAACCTGACCACCGCCGAAAGTACGCTGTCTTTAACGTATGATGAAATAAAAACCTTCACCAATATGACGAAAATCATTGAGCCCGGGCAAACCGGGTATATTGTGGTCTTTTATCCCTTTGAGCCTTCGATTGGGGAGGAGGGAACGCACTTCAAAAGCGTTTCGGCTCAGGCGGAACACCGTGGGGTGTTAACGGTTCGCAAAGGGCTTGAAATCGCCGGGATGTCTTACCGCCCGCAAGCTCAGGGAACACCGCTGAAAATCGGATTTACCGTAACGAACCAAACTTCAAAAGATTTAGAAAATTTTTATCTTGAGATTATTTTGCTGGATGAAAACGATCATTTCATTGGAGCCTATTGCATCACTATTAGTATGCTTGGCGCCGGCGAGGAGTTTTCCCACCCCAGTTACAGCACCGGCATATACGCGGAGTTTGTTGCCGGCAACCTGAATAAAATACAAGGAACCGCTTATTACTGTGGGTAGAAGCGGGAAATATAATTTGAAATACCACTTGCGGGAAATAGATTCGGCAATCATTTTCGGCTTGTTTCAAATTTTCGGTTCCCTTTTCTGCCTGTATTATCATACTAAGGAACTGTGCAAAATTAACTTGAACAGTTTAACAAAATATGGTATTCTGTAAGCATCTTGTAAAGAGGTGCTAAGTTTGAAAAATCGAATAGCGGCAATGATGCCGATTTTAAACTAAAAACAGTTGCGACTGTTTCTTGCAAGCTAAGCGAAAGCATTTGGACGAGGTGGCGTTTCAATCGTCAGCAGAATAAGCGGAGTGTCGCGAACGACAATAGGCGTGGGTTTAAAGGAACTCGACAGCGGGAATATTGATGTCACACGGGTTCGGAATCCCGGAGGAGGGCGCAATTCCGTAAAGGACAATATATCAGATATTCAAGAGAACATACGAGGAATAGTTAATGATGTGACATATGGAAATACCAACTTGCACAATAAATCTAACCATTAAACGCCTCCAAGGTCAAAAGCCCATGTTCAAAACTATGGCGCACCGACACGCCCTAATAAACCAAAGCGTCTCTTTTGTATCGAGAAATGTCCAGCACACGATCGGACACCTTTGAGGAATACAGCGGGACGAAATAAAATCCTGGATGAAACCTTAGAGGCATATCCTTGCCGTACAGGTATTTTTCGCTTTTCCCCATGACCTCCTTGACCGCCACCGGGTGCAGCGAAAAGCTTTTGTAGCCGTTTGTGGCGAATATGGCGGAAACTTCGGAATTGTCATTGATGATAAACGGAACCCCGGCGTTTCGCCCCACGCTCGCGATGCCGCCCAAAATTTCCGTTTCGCCACCGTTGTATGTTTCGATGGAGCCCTCGTGTTCGCATTTGAAGCCCAAAACCCAAAGGGTGCCGCCATCGTTTACTGCTTCCTTTTCCGAACGTTCCGGGTTGAGCCAATGCGCCCAGACCGTCTGCCCTTTGAAAGCGTAGGCGGGGACATGGCGTAACCCCACCCAGTCCCCGATGGTGCAGGCGGTGTTTTCCAGAAAAACCTCCGAACCGGGCGCTGTGTTGAAGTACATGGCGCAAGATTGGGTGTGCATATCCCGCAGATACAGCGGGCGTTTGCCGGCATGGCAAAACATTCTGATTTCGCCGTAGCAGCTCTCCCACTGGAACAGCTTTTCCATGGACAGAAGGTTTCCGGTGTCACCGCAAATGCGAAACACGCCGGCCTCTTGGCTGTTTCGTAGCGCTTCTCCCACCGCGATGTCGCAGTACATAAAATGAACGTGCCGGACGCTTTCGGGAATGTTTATGGTGCGGGTGACTAGATATTTTCCCGGCTGAAACCATACCACCGGCAAATCGGAGTCAAAAGCCGCTTGCAAGGCCGCCGTGTCGTCGGTTTTTCCATCGCCGACCGCGCCGAAGTCGTTCACACAGACCCATTTTTCAAAATTGCTTTCAAAAGGCACGTCCGGCAGGGGCGGAACGGGCAGATTCAGCGTTACCGGCGTGCCCACCGGCGAAAATGTAAACGTTTCCAAAGTGCAGTATTCGGAAATTTCGCCGTCCGGCAGCATGACCTCGTCCCAACGAAGATTTAGAGAATGTTTGAACCCTTTGCTTCTGATATTGCGCAAGTAAACGCAGCCCTGCTCAATTTTGACCGCCGGATAAACGCACGGTTCTTTGCAGGTAAAATCGCAATCGGTAATAAACGTCTGAGAAATCGGACCTTGCACATATACCGCAGGGACGTTTCCCTCAAATTTGACCCCTTTTATTGAGATGAGCGCGTCGCCGATTCGTATGCCCTCTTTGGTCTGGTTTTTTAAGGATATGTCCTCCAAAACGGAATAAAGGCGGCGGGGAAGAATTTTGATTCCCGAGCG
>JAISRF010000235.1 GCA_031273775.1 Oscillospiraceae bacterium | reverse complement strand
ATGAGAAAGAAATACAATGCGGAATAAAAAACAAAAGTAGCAATGGAAGCTCTTCTCGAGCATGAACGCTATCTTGTCATCGGCCTGTCCTTTTGTATCGCCGGCGATGTAATCGTTCAGAACCATTCTTCCCGCGTACGGTACTTGTCGACCGACATAAACCGCAACCTCCGTCCATGATCCTAGATTGCAGTTTATTGCATCTTCTGTGCTCTTACCAGGTGACGGTCTGTTTACCGCTTACTTTGCTTCGGGGTGGACCCGCCAACCACGCTATAAATCCTGGAGCTTAGGGTGCGAAAGTTGAGTTACGAAAACAGGGCCTCCCGCTATGGGAAGCCCTGTTCTCCAGCATCTGTGCTGTTTCTCGGCTATATTGTTTTGCCGGTACCGTACAAGAAACTATTCGGTTTCCGGCTTCATCTTGCCGATATAACCGATGAGCTTCAGCACGCGCATAACCGCGTCGATCACTGCTGAAACTGCACGTATGCAGGTGCTAGAAACAGTTGACAGGCAAGCCGTCAAGAGATTCTTTGCCCGTATTCTCATGTCCGGGTGCGAAGTTTGAGTTAGAATTGCAAAATGTCCACAATCGCGCATTACAGTAACTCAGCAGGAATAAACTCAATATGTTTAATTTTAGTCACATCCAATGACAGTGCAATCGCTAATGCCGCACACTCAAATGACCAGTAGCCTACATAAGTTCCGTTATTGCTGAGATGAGAATTATACCAAGGGCTTTCGGACTGTGCTCCGTACCACTCCTCACTTATGTATTCAGCAAGTCTTTCGATTTGCGCAGACTTATCGGCGGATTCAAATACTTTACGTAGCCCGGAATAATTTTCAAACTTGATTGTGCCGCTGCTGTAAACGAACTCTTTCCCTTTAATGTAGTTTCGCAGTCCCTCCAAGAGTATATCGTTTTCAGAAAACTCAGACAAAAGTCTAATAATAGCAGCCAAAACATCTCCGGTCGGTTTGAGCAAAACAGCAAGCGAGGCCATATCCAATAAGTCGCCATATGTCAGCGCAGATGCCTTTGCGCAGTCGCTTACCCATTGCTCGTATATAGCTTTCACATCGACAATCGGAGTACCCGCCGAATATGCGGCAATCAGTTTGTCTTTCAAAAATCCGGCGGTAAACAGGTACGCTTTAGCGGCAGCGATTTTATCACCATTTTCTGCCTTTTTCTCGGCAATTGCGTGAAATTTGTTAATGCGAGCATCTTGATTAAGAATATATTGGCGAAAATACGCTTCATCTTTTCGCGAATCTCTAAGCATTTTGGAATACCTCCAGTTCTTTTACCATGTTGCCGTCGGAATCGACGGTTTCGTATGTGACGTTACTGCCAGCGTCAACACGAGCAACCGCAACTCCAACATTGTCGTCGATCATAGCCTCACGAATAACGTCAGCTTGCGCTTTCCCAACATCGCTGTCAAGATTTTTTTCAATCCAAGTATCGCTTAATTGTTTGCCGGCAATGGTGTCTTGTAACTGCGAAGAACCATATTTGGCATCAATAATCAGATAAGGTGGTTTACCATCAGGGTTTTGATATGTCCCGTCAATACCTTTATGTCCGCCTTTTAGGTCAGTAACGCCGTCTATTGAGATTCTGACATAGCCTTTATCCAACATATCCAAGTCAGTTCTCATTTCGCCGTAATTGCCTTTTTCCTCTTTTGTCAAATTCTCCAAACCTTTTTTCTCAGCCTCCTTACAGGACTTGACTTTTTTTGCGTATTCTTTTGTCATGCTAATAATGTCGGCATCTGAATATTTGGGGTTACCATCTTTATCTTTGAGCTGACTATATTTTTCTTTAAGTGCGGCAATTTGTTTTTCCGTTAAGTATTCGTTAGGGTTAATTTCGGTTTCTACCTCGCTGGTAGTTGCTTCTTCACCATCTGATGTTTCTTGCGATTCACTCGGTTCTTGAGAATCGTTCGAAACGGCATAAGCGCCGGATTGATTTTTAGATTCGCCACGTTCGCCTTTCCAATGGTCACGCTCTCCATCTGTGGAAGATTGGTCAATACGCTCTTGGTTATTGCTTAGATCTTCATTTTCGAGGCTTTCCCAAAACGCTTTGACTGACTCTTCTTTTTTTACGACTTTCGGTTTCGCTACTTCAACCGATGATTCGAGTTTGTCAAAGAAAGTTTCTGTCTTTTCCGCAGATTTTTCGGCAACTTTTTCAACAGTTGCGGCTATCTTTTCTATCATAATAAGCTGCCCTCCCTAGCGAGGCGTTCTGTTTGTTCTACAGTGTCGTCGAGGATTTCGTTTGAAGGGAAATAGAGCAAAAACAGTTCGTTAATACGACGAATTACTTCGCTGTTTTCTTCGACGCCGTATTTTCCGATGAGAACCTTCTTCACTTCGGCAATGACATCTTCGCGTACGACAATTTTTTTGATCTTTTCGCCGACAACATAACGGACTAACAATATCTTTTGTTTGTCATCTATTTTATTGCCTTCGAGTACATTCTCGAACAGATAACGCGCCTGTTGATTCACGCCTAATGTGTCATACCAATTTCTGACTTTATCGACAACGTCTTTCGTCAATTTGAAATGCTCGACATCAAGGGCAACGCGCAAGAACTGTTGAATTGCCAGATTCTCGTCATCTGCCCATTTAAAGGTATAGGTTTTGAACCGTTCTATCAGTGAGTGCTTGTCCTTAAACTCATCAACTTTACACAACACGGGTTCCAACCAGTCACTCTGTGAAATAGCCGCGACGCCTATCTCCAACCGGGATAACTCATCGATCTGAGAGTCATTGAGTCCCGCCGCCTTGCCTACAAGTCTGCGGTCGCTCTCATCAGGCAGACGCATTATAATTTTCGTGTTGGTATTGCGGATGACCGACATATCCATTAGTCCGGGCGATTGGTCGGCAATGATAAATCCTTCTCCGTAGGTTCGCATTTCAGCTATCGCGTTGGCGAGCATTTCTACGGATTTACCCTGCAAATTGGAACTCTCCTGCGACTGCTCACTTGATGTGCGACGAAGTAGATTGTGAGCTTCTTCAAGCACGGTAATATGCCGCAACCCGCTGTTGTGCTTTATATCCTCAGACATTCTAAATTCTTGCAATTTCAGAACAAGGATTCCCATTATCAGTGCTTTTGTTTCTTGCGAACCAATGCGGCTTAGGTCGACGATTACATTTGAGTTAAACAGTTCTTCGCTTGGAAAATCGTCCTTGAAAATTTGTCCGTGAATCCCACGAGTGAGCGATTTCACACGCGTCATAAGTGCCCCCTTGTAGTCGCTTAAAGTGTCAGCAGAATATTCTGTAGACTCGACCACTTGTCGCAGAGCGTTCAGCAGCGTATCAAATGTCGGGTACACGCCCGCATTTTGCGATGTTTTCAGATTCCAACCGCACTCTTCGTACGACTTCTCAACCGACTCTTTGAGAATCGCCGGCATAGCGGCGTACATAGGCCAACAAGCGTTAAACACCTCAACAAGGCGGTCAATGTGTTCAAGAACGTGCGTCTCACCAGGGAAACTGAACGGATTGATTTGAAGCAAATGCGGCGATTTGAACGGATTTGTTCCGTAAGTTGTTACATCTTCTCGTCCACCGAACACATTTTTGTACTCGCCCTTTGCGGGTTCGATAACGAGAAATTTGACCTCATCGCTTTTCTCAGGGCAAAGGGAATCAATCAATTTGTAAATGGTATTGCTTTTGCCCGAACCAGTTGAACCGGTAATGAATGTGTGCTTGGTAAGTCCGTTTTTGCAGAGGAATACTCGGTTATTTTCCTCTTTGGCATGCATATGATAAGCACATCCAATGTTGATGTCAGACTTCAATTCAATCAGCGAATGCGGTTCACGCCCAAACCGCGCACACTCAATTACAGGAAACCCTTGCACGGAATAGCGTGGGAACGCGAAAAGATTTGAAAGTTCCGACGTAGACACATTAGCTGTTGGCAACACCCTAGCATCTCTGTCGATTTTATTTTCAAAAATCGGATGAGCGATATGCTTTACATACTGTAAAATATTCTTAAAATCATTCGACTTGTCGTACTTATACCAAGTCTGAATAAATGGCGGTTCAAGATATGAGGCATCACCTTGCATTATGGAATTTAGGAAGTTCGCGGCATTAGTGCTTACTTCGCTGTTTTGGGACATAACATATATTGCTGTGTGCCATAGTCCTGTTGCTTGGCTTTCATTAATACGCTTAATGGTCGCTTCGAGCTTTTCCACAAGTCCAGAAATCATATATGACTTATGCGAAAAGGTTGTGTTTTCAGAATCACCGATAGAAACGCTTTTGTTTGTGCCTACGGTTAGGGTATCGTTAATGCTGTCGGCATCGGATTTCCCGAACGTATACCCATAGTTGCCCGTAATCCCAATATTCGTGCTAACAGAAGATGAAGCTCCAGCGGTTACTCCTGACCCTGGAATCCCGGCAGTCGCACTGCCGAATACAGAAAAACCAAAACTCATTCCAGCTAATATTGCAACGCCTAAGTTATTAGATGAAGTTTTGGTGTGAGATGTCCCCGTCGAATGCGAATCCGATGTCGTCTCACCGGTC
>JAISRF010000234.1 GCA_031273775.1 Oscillospiraceae bacterium | reverse complement strand
GCCGTCCTGAAATGCTTTTGCAATTCGCCCGGCTCGGCAGCGCTTATATGGAAAGCGTGATGGAAATTAAAAATCCTCGGGTAGCGCTGCTTAATAATGGCACGGAGGAAACAAAAGGCGGGGAATTGCAACTGGCGGCATATGCATTGTTAAAGGAAAGCGGACTGAATTTTATCGGGAACGCGGAGGCGAGGGACGTGCCTGGCGGCGTGTGTGATGTGCTGGTGGCGGACGGCTTTGCCGGGAATATTGTCTTAAAGCTCACCGAGGGCGTGGCCTTGAACATGATGGATATGCTCAAAGACATATTCCAGAAAAACATCATCACCAAATTGGCGGCGGCCTTGGTGATGCCCGGTCTGCGGCAAATGAAGAGCAGGATGGACTATTCCGAATACGGCGGCGCGCCGATTTTGGGCTTACAGCGCCCGGTGATTAAGGCGCACGGTTCCAGCAACGCAAAAGCAATCAAAAACGCCGTGCGGCAGGCGATGGCGTTCGCGAAGGCGGTTGACGCTGAAAGAGAAGTGTGAAGCTCAACGGCTTTTCCCTTCTCCTGACGAACACCGCGAAACAACATGCGAAATATCGGAGATGAAGTAGTCATGGAAAAATTGCAGGCGACGCTGTGTTACCGCTTCAAAAACCCGGAGATTTTACAAAATGCCCTCACACATTCGTCCTACTCAAACGAAAATCGGATTACTTCCGGTTCCAACGAGCGGCTGGAATTTTTGGGCGATTCGGTGCTCTCACTGGTGGTGTCTGATTATTTATACCGCCAATTCGCTCATCTGCCGGAGGGAGAACTGACCAAGTTGCGCGCCTCTTTGGTATGTGAAAAGACCCTGTGCCGGTTTGCTAAATCGCTCGATTTGGGTGGATATTTGCTGTTTGGCAAGGGGGAGAAAAATACCGGCGGCGGGGAGCGCCCGTCCATTTTGGCGGACGCCTTTGAAGCGGTACTGGCCGCGGTTTATCTGGACGGTGGCATGGAGGAGGCCTCCAGGCTGGTCATGTTTCACGTGAAACATGAGCTCAAGTCCAGAAGCGGCGCGATTACGGACTATAAAACCGCTTTGCAGGAGGTTATTCAGAAGAATCCTGACAGCCATGTGGATTATGTGCAGACAGATGAAACCGGCCCTGATCACGACAAAATGTTCACCGTAGAGGTGAGACTCGGCGGTGAGGTGATTGGGATAGGGCAGGGCAGGAGCAAAAAAAACGCTGAACAGGCGGCGGCGATGGAAGCACTGAAACATTTGTGATATGCCTATCCTACCGGCTTTGCGGGGCAGGTGCGGACGGAAAAAAATTTTTTGAAACAATTCCCGGGGGAGACTATAGCTGATTTACCGGCGCCTGGATACTGTTCTTATTACGCATATACAAAAAAGGAACCGCCGGCTAAATCCATAATCCATTCAAAAACCGCTTGTCAAAAGGTAACGCGGAATGTGAAGAAATTTCACCGCAATTTTTTGAGAATTTCACTTGACATTTTGCTTATTTAGTTATATACTATTAAATTGCCTAATCATGGGGATATATACGCACTTAGAACATTTTGGCTTATGTGAAATCCCCGGAATATTCTCCGGAACCCTCGTAAGATGTCGAAAATCAGCGGTTTTTTGCTGAACATAACTCGACGAACCTATATAAATGACTCTCGTAAAAAGTCATAAAACAACTTTTCGTGAAAAATTATTCAGGAGTGAACAAAGCCAATGGTGAATGTCAAACCTGTCCGGCTGGGCAAAAACACGCGCATGAGCTTTTCAAAAATCAACGAAGTTCTGGACATGCCAAACCTGATTGAGGTGCAGAAAAACTCGTACAAGTGGTTTTTGGAGGAAGGCCTGAAACAGGTTTTCCGGGATATGTCCGCCATTACGGACTACACCGGCAATCTGGTGCTGTATTTCATCGACTACCGGCTGGAGGAAACGCCTAAGTATTCGGTGCTCGAATGCAAGGAGCGTGACGCTACCTACGCGGCGCCGCTGAGGGTGACGGCTCAACTACAGAATCGTGAAACCGGCGAGATTAAAGAGAGTGAGGTTTTCATGGGGGATTTCCCCCTGATGACCGATTCCGGCACCTTTGTCATCAACGGCGCGGAACGCGTGATTGTATCCCAGTTGGTGCGCTCCCCGGGTGTTTATTTCAGCGAAACCATAGACAAAACCGGTAAACGGTTGTATTCCGCAACCGTTATTCCCAACCGCGGCGCGTGGCTGGAATATGAAACCGATCAGAATGACATCCTATATGTGCGGATTGACAAAAACCGCAAGCTTCCTCTGTCCACTTTCGTGCGGGCGCTGGGTCTGAATTCCAACACCCAAATCCTCGAATACTTCGGAGAAGATACCCGTCTGGCCGTGACGCTGGAAAAAGATACAACCGACAACACCGAGGACGCCTTGCTGGAAATTTATAAAAAGCTCCGTCCCGGCGAGCCTTTTACCGTAGAGGGCGCGCAAAGCCATATTGAAGGCTTGCTGTTCGATGCCCGTCGTTATGACCTGTCCCGCGTGGGCCGCTACAAATACAATAAAAAACTGTCCATTTCTCCCCGGCTTAATGGTCGGGTGTTGGCTCGTCCGGTAGCTGATCCGCTGACTGGCGAGGTTTTGGCGGAAACAGGCGAACGCTTAAACCGTGACCGCGCAGAGTTTTTGGAAGCTAAAGGAGTGTGGGAAGCCTTTGTAAGGAGCGAGGACGAGGAAGAATCTGATCTCGAAATCAAAATCATTTCCAACGGCATGGTGGACATCAGACATTTTATCTCTTTCGAT
>JAISRF010000174.1 GCA_031273775.1 Oscillospiraceae bacterium | reverse complement strand
TTCATAGATCGCCTGACGGCTTCGATGGTGCCGGAGGCTCGCCGCCGTAACGCCGTGTTTTTCTGAATACCTAATTACTCGTTCACGAAAGTGCGCTTCTGATGATATACTTGTCATGTTTTGGCTGTATTTACTTCTTTATCTGTCACCCATCAATTGTATCACAACAACTAAGAATTAGTCACCGGATTTGCCCGCGATACTGCCCGGGCGTGCATCCGGCTCCCGCCTTAAACGCCTTGGAAAAGGCGCTGGGCGTGGCGTAGTTCAGCGCCTGTGAAATTTCAGATATGCTCATGTCGGTTTGCGTGAGCATTTTTTTTGCCGTCGCAAGCTTGACGTTGACGTAGTAACGGCTCAGGGAATTCCCGTTTATCTTTTTGAAAAAGTGGCTGGCGTAGGATTCGCTGATAAACAATTCCCGGCACATTTTATCAATCGAAAAAGGCTGCGCGCTTGCCACTGCCAAATTGACGTAATTCATTATGGCGGAAAGTAGCTTGTCTTGTTTGTTTGGCGGTAGCGAGACGTTCGCGGAATGTCTGAAAAGCGTGACCAGAATTTGCAGGGTGCAGCAGACCGTTTCCGCGTGCGCGATGTCTGAATCCGATGAAAACGCCTCGGCGGTCTTTTGAAAAAGTCCGTCGATTATCTCAGCCGGCATGCCGTCGGCCGCCCTGAAATGAAGCGCGGCGTTCTTTTTGACCGAATCAAGCATAGTCGGAAACCGCAGACTTTGCGCCAGCTCCGAAAAATATCGGCTGGAAAGTATGATTTTATTGCGGCAGTATTGGTCGGGGTCGGACGGGTTTGTATAATGCGTTTCGATTGCGTTCACAATGTAGACCGATCCGAATTCAATCGGAAAGATTCGGTTTCGAACGAAAACGTTGCCGCCGGTTGAACGCGCCTGCAAAATTTCCACGCACAAATCGTTGTGCTTCCGGTTCATGTTCGGGTCTTTCCCCAAAACATGATACCCGATTTCCGCAATTGTTTCCATTTGCCCAGCCCCTTTTAAAACCGTTAAAACTCTTATACCAAATTTTGCGAGTTTAGTCAAGAAAAATTTGGACGGTCAAGCAAAATATATGTTATGTAAAATTTACATCGGCATGAGAAGAAAGTCACATTGTGCAGATTGGGAACATTTTATTGCAGATTATAACCTTTACAAACGGCGTAATATTCTCTATAATGACGTCAGAAAGCACTTTTGCGTGATTTTTAAGAATTGGTGTGGTTCGGTAAAATGAGGCTGACTTCGTTTGAAGGCAAAGACGGCGGCGAACGCTGGGGTATTGTTGTCCTCAACCCTGCGGACGGTCGTCAATGGGTTTACGACCCCGGCAAGGTTGACCGGCAACTACAATTTAGCGCGACCGCCACCAACGGCTTCGCGGTATCCATGCCGCGTTTCATGCCGCAGAGCGCGTGGCCCCAGACATTTGCGGAATTTCTCGCGTTGGAAGAAAACGGCATGGAAGTTTTGCGGCGGTTAGAACGCTTCCTGCTCCGCTTTTTGGAGCAGGGCGATGAGGCGCGGATGACCTTTTGCGGGTTCCCTCTGGACGAAATACAGTTGTTGGCTCCAATTTCGCGTCCGCGTTTGATGTGGGGTCTGGTTCAAAACTGCCCTACCTTTGTCCGTTCCAATCCTGAACGTGTCCACTCCAATCTTTTCCCGCAGGGACACCAGCGTCCGCAGGGTTCCGTTATGGGGCACGGGCAGCTGTTTTACCAACCAAAAGGCACTGGCACCGTTTCATACAACGTGGAGTTGGGCGTGGTAATCGGCAAAAAAGGCCGGTACATCCCTGTTCATGAGGCTATGGGTTATGTCGCCGGCTACACGGTAGTCATAGACGCGCAGATAAATGGTTACCACGCGCTGATAGACCCGGATGTCGGGCAGAATTACGCCATGGGCGAGAAATACGACTGGTTTGTGGACGCCACCTGCTCCTGGGGCGGGAAAATGGCGGACGCGCACTGCACCGTCGGACCGTGGGTGGTCACGCCGGACGAAGTCGGCAATCCATACGATTTACTGGTCTACACCGGAATGTCCGGCCACAACCGTGACCGGGCGCACACGGCGGCGCTGCTGATTGGCATTGAGCGCACTATTGGGTGGTATTCCTCTTTTGCCACGCTGTACCCCGGCGACATCATACATATGGGGACGATGGGCACCGATGGTCTGCGCCTTTCCCCTGACCTCCCCTTTAACGGACCCGGCCATACGGTGGAATCCACAATTGAACGGATTGGTACTGTGTCCAGCCCGGTTTTGAACGAAGATTTCGGCGAGTGGCGGGACGAAGATGACCCCACAAGGCTTCACGTTTCTCCGGCGGTGCGGGCGCTGATTGCCTCCGGGCAGGACAAAATCAACATGCCGCAGGATTGGGAAATTGACCAGGCGCGGCATTTTTTCACGGCGTTTAAAAATTACCGCGATGTACAGAAGCAGGAAGGCTTAAAGTTGCTGAAAACCCCGCGCTTCCTCTGCGCTCCCAATTCCGCGCTTGGGCAAAGCGGCCAGACGGCGGAAATCCCGCCTCGCGGAACCGACCTTATCATCGGCGTGGAATTGGGGGTGGTTTTGGGGCGGCTGACGCAAAAGGAAACGCCCCAAAGCGCCGAGAACGCGGTTTTGGGCTATACGCCGCTCATTTCCGTTACCGACTGCTCCTTTGCGGATGTCATTGTGGAACCGGCCACCCGGCAGGAAAAAGGCTTGCCAACCGTATACGGGCGTTGGGCGGACGGCTTTAACACAGTGCTGGAAACACCGGTTGCCGTAGGCTGGGACAAAATAAGCACCGCCAAAATGGCGCTCACGGTTGAAGGGCTTGGCGAAATCGGCGGTAGCGTATCTGAATACATAACATCTGCGCCGGAAACTGTCGCTTTCATTTCCACTTACATCACGCTGTTCCCCGGTGATGTAATCACGCTGGGGCAAACCAAAAACGCCTTGCGGGTGCCGCGTAAAAAATACAAGAACGGCCTGCGCGTCGCGGCGGAAATTGAGGGGCTGGGCAGCGTGAGCGTCACACTCATGCCCTCAAGCGCGGAGCGGACGGATAAATCGTATAATTCGCTCAATCTGGGCTGACAGGAAAACATGGCGGAAACAAGAAAAATAATTACCCGATTTTTGAGAGGAGAAAACACATTGGATTACCAGGTAAAAACAAAAGACACCGCGGAAGCTGACGTGGTTGTCGCGGGAGGCGGTCCTGCGGGCGTGGGAGCGTCAATCGCTGCCGCAAGATCCGGACTTCGTACCCTGCTGATTGAAGCAACTGGGTTTTTGGGCGGGGTTTCCACGGCGGGGGCGCTGCCGTTTTTCCTCGGCGCAATGCGGGGCTCGCGCCCTTTCCCTGAGATGATAAAAAACAACTGGCAGTACAAAGACCTGCCCCGCCCCAAAAAAGCGGTGGATGGAATTTTCGGGGACTTCATGCGCCGGGTAAAGACTCAAAACGGCGGCGTGGGGCCGAGCGTGGTGGCACAGACGGATCAATTCCCCGCGCTGGATCGGTTCGGCTGCCACGATGAATTCACCTTTGACATAGAAGCGGGCAAGCGCGTCTTGGACGAAATGGCCGTGCAGAGCGGATTGAGGCTGTCTTATTACACGCACGCAATTGACGTAAAAATATCAGGCAACAGCATTGCGGGCGTATATATTCACAACAAAAGCGGGGTGCGGTATATCCCCTGCAAGGCGGTCATTGACTGTACCGGGGACGCGGACTTAATCGCTGCAGCCGGCTTTGAAACCTATGTCGGAGACAAAGAAACCGGCGAGGTCACCGGGGCAAATTTAGTGGCGCACATTGAAAATTTAGACATGGGAAAGATTGAGCAATACATAAAAGACGGCGGTGACCCGTGGTTTGAGGAAATATGCAAAAAAGCCCAAGCCGAAAACCCAGAGATGGATTTGCCGGACAGAATTACCCCTTTCCCCATGATACAGCCCGGTGTTTTGATGATTAACTCCGGCTCCGCATTCGCAGGGTATCTGGGTATAAACGGAGATGCCATGACAGAACTGACAGTGCGGGGCAGACAGCGGGCGCGTTTGCTCACAGAGGTAATGTTCAAAAAATATATCCCCGGCGGCGCAAACGCCCGCCTCCGCCTGACGGCGACTATTCCAGGCGTGCGCGAAACCCGGAGGATTGTGGGAGAGACCACCCTCACGGAGGAAGCATTGGTCAGCGGGACGGTTTTCACGGACACCATCGCGTTAGGCGGGAGGCACTTTGATTTGCACCGCGAAAGCGCGAAGGGGCAGCCCGCCGGGCACCGGCATTTGGCGCACGGCGCGGCGCAGATCCCGTATGGCGCTCTCATTCCCAAAGGCTCATGCAATATTCTGGCTGCGGGCCGGTGTATTGCCGCGGACGGTCAGGCGATGGGACCTGCCCGCATCATGTCCACCTGCATGGCGGTGGGGGAGGCGGCCGGCACGGCGGCGTTTTTCAAGGTGAAAAACGGCTGCGACTTCAAAAGCGTCAATGTCGCCCAATTGCAGGACACGTTGCGCAAAAACGGAGCGATTATCGACTTATAAAGCATACACAATACATACGCAGCAAATCGCGAAAAACCGTGTTTTCCGGAAAAAAGTGTAGCAGCAGGCCACAAAAAACAGAGCTTTTAACAGGAGGAAATCCGCTTGCCAAAAATCACGTTGCGCCGAAAAAAACCACTTGTTCTTGAAATGTTGAGCTCGTGGCAGCTTTACCTCATGTTGCTCCCTGCCCTCGCCGCGATAATCGTGTTCCATTACATCCCCATGTACGGCCTGTCCATCGCCTTTAAAGATTTGCGGATCGGTGATTCGCTTCTGGGCGGGAAATGGGTTGGCTTGGCTCAGTTCAAACGGTTGTTCGCGTCTGACCTTTTTGGAATCATCTTCAAAAACACCATTGCCATTTCGCTCATTTCACACATTCTGCTGTGGCCGCTCCCCATCGTTTTTGCCCTGCTTGTGCACAACTCAAACAGCCGCGTAATTCGCAAATTCACGCAGACCGGCACATATCTTCCCCATCTGCTTTCCGTGGTGGTCGTCGTCAGCATCATTGAGTTGTTTTGCAGCAGGGAAACCGGCGTGATCAACATTTTACTCAATTCCCTCGGGTTTGACCGCGTATTCTTTTTGGGCGAGGAGAAATTTTTCCTGCCGGTATATTTCGTCTCAAACGTCTGGACGACCTTAGGCGCGAGCGCTGTCGTTTATTTGGCCTCCCTTTCCTCGGTTGACCCACAGCTTCTGGAAGCCGCAACCATTGACGGCGCGGGGAAATTCAAGCGCATGTGGCATGTGGATCTGCCGGCAATCCGCCAGTTAATTATTTTGCTGTTTATCATGAACATGGGACACCTGATGAACGTGGGCTACGAAAAGGTTCTGCTCATGCAAAACGACCTTAATTTGGGTGCGACGGAAATTATCGGTACATATGTTTATAAAACCGGCATTTTGGGCTCTCAATACAGCTTTTCCGCCGCCGTTTCCCTGTTTAACAACGGGATTGGATTAGTTTTGGTGCTTCTTTCCAACTGGCTGTCCAAACGTCTCGCAGACACCTCACTGTTTTAAGAGGTATGAATATGGCAATAAAAAAAAAACAGAAAATCAAGGCTGATTTTGTCCCGAACATCATAATAAACATCATTTTGGTGATTATTGGACTTGTCGCTATATACCCGCTGTGGTTCGTCATCATCGCATCTGTGAGCGACCCGGCGGAGATTGCCTTTGGTCACGTGTTTTTACTCCCGAAAAACGTGTCCTTCTCCGCCTACTACAAAATCACGGAGCACCCGGAAATTTTAATCGGATACCGCAACTCACTGTTTTACCTCTTCGCCGGGAGTTTCACCATGCTTTTCGGCACCCTTCCCGCCGCGTACGCTCTGTCTCGCAAAAAGCTAAAAGGGCGCAAGCTAATCAATCTGCTGTTCGTAATAACCATGTACTTCAACGGCGGCATGATACCCACATATATGCTTCACAAATCAATCGGGTGGATAAACACCGTTTGGGTGATGATTGTCCCCGGGATTGTTTCCGCTTATTACCTTATCCTCGCCGCGTACGCTCTGTCTCGCAAAAAG
>JAISRF010000241.1 GCA_031273775.1 Oscillospiraceae bacterium | reverse complement strand
CGATTACGGCGATGCGGCGTTCCGTTTGATCGGAGTGCTTTGATGAAAAGGTATAAAAAGCTTACCCCTCATGGTACCCGTGACCTTTTGTTTGACGAATGCCGACGGTTACGCCGGCTTTCGGCGCAACTTGCCGCTTTGTTTGAAAGCCGTGGGTATTCGGAAGTGGTAACCCCGCTTTTGGAATATTACGATGTGTTTGACAGCGAAAGTGTCGGAATGCTGCCGGAAACTTTGTATAAGCTTACTGATTCCGGCGGGCGGCTTTTGGTGCTCCGCCCGGATATGACCACGCCGATCGCGCGGCTGGCGGCCACCCGTCTAAAGGACGCGCCCCTGCCGCTCCGGTTGTTTTACACCCAGCGGGTTTACCGCGTGAGCCCATTTTTGGGCGGTAAAAGCGATGAAATCACTCAGTCCGGGATTGAGTTAATCGGAGCGTCCGGCCCGCTTGCCGACCTGGAGGCGGTGACCTTGGCCGCCCAAGCGCTCACAGTCTCCGGGTTTGACCGCTTCCGGCTGGAGTTGGGTCACGCGGGCATTTTTAAGGCGCTGGTTTCCGGCCTTGACTGCGCCGATGACCTCAAAGAGGATATCCGCGGTTTTGTGGAAAGCAAAAACTTTGCGGCGCTGGGAGAAGTGCTGGACGCCCTGCCGAGGTGCGATGCCACCGGGTTGCTTCGTGAACTCCCGCGGCTTTTTGGCGGAGTGGAGGCGTTTGAGTTGGTTTCGGGTCTCAGAAACCTCGCGGGGCAGTCAAAAGGTTTGGCCGATTCCGCACTTATTCAGTTGCAGAATTTGTACGAAAGCCTGTGCGGGCGCGGGCTTAAAGACCACCTCAGCTTTGATTTGGGCATGGTGCACCGCAACCATTATTACACCGGCACGGTTTTTCGGGGTTACATAGAAAATTCCGGCGAGGCGGTGCTTTCGGGCGGTCGGTACGACAATTTATTGGCGGAATTCGGCGCGTCGCGCCCTGCCACCGGATTCGCCCTGAACCTTGACGCGGTTTGTGCGGCGGGTTGCGCTCGATCGTAAGCTTTAGCCTACGGTCAGGTTAAGAATATAAGTCTGCCGCAGGGACAATAAATCATTACCCGTGGGCTTTAGCCTACGGGTTACAGAGGGATTCAAAATGCGAAAACTGAGAATCGCGCTCACGAAGGGGCGGCTGGAAAAAAGCGCCATAGAGCTGTTCCGGCAAATGGGACTGGATGTGTCCGCGCTGGAAAATAAAGGTCGCCGCCTTGTTCTGCCGGTGGGGGACTATGAGGCGGTTCTGGCCAAATCCGCCGATGTTGTGACCTACGTGGAGCACGGCGTGTGCGATGTGGGAATCGTTGGTCGGGACACGATTTTGGAGCACGGTGGAAGCTTTTTCGAAATGCTTGACCTGAAAATCGGCCAATGCTGTTTCGCGCTTGCCGCCATGAAAGACACGGACTTTTTCGCGGGGTACACAGCCAAGCGTATTGCGAGCAAGTACCCCAATGTTGCCCGGCGGTATTTTAACCAAAAGGGCATGGATGTGGATATTATTAAAATTGAAGGCTCGGTGGAGCTTGCGCCGCTTTTGGGGCTTTCGGATGGCATTGTAGACATTGTGGAGAGCGGAAATACCCTGCGGGAAAACGGGCTGGCGGTGGTGGAGAAAATCGCCGATATTTCCGCCCGCGTTATTGTGAACACGGCGTCCCTGAAAATGCGAAAAGCGGAAATAGACAAGCTGGTCAATGGGCTGGGAGATGTGGAAATCCATACGGGTTGAATAACTTTCAGGAGCCACATTGGGTATGAAAAAAGGGTTTGTGAGGCTAAAATTATGATTAAAACCATTATCGCGAATGGTGAGCGGGAGTGGGCTTTTTTAGGTGAAGCCCGCGCCCGCGGGCTGGAAACCGGAAAAGAAGCAGAAGAAACCGTTACCAAAATCCTCGCGGATGTGCGTGAGCGGCGCGACACGGCACTGTTTGACTATACCGAAAAATTCGACGGGGCAAAGCTTTCTTCCTTGGAAGTCAAGGCAGAGGAAATTGAAATGGCGGCTTCGGTGTGCGCTTCGGAATTTATGGCCGCTTTAACGCGCGCTTCAGAAAATATCCGCCGTTATCACGCCTGTCAGATTCGTCAGGACAACATTCAGTTCCGCGAGAATGGCGTGACCATGGGCTGGCGGGTTTTGCCGTTGGGTCGGGTTGGAGTGTACGTGCCCGGCGGCACGGCTGCATACCCGTCATCGGTGTTGATGAACGCCATTCCCGCAAAAATCGCCGGCGTCAAGGAAATCATCATGGTGACACCCCCGGGGAAAGACGGCAAGGTAAACCCCGCCATTCTGGCGGCGGCAAGGGTTGCCGGTGTGGACAGGATTTTCCGTGTGGGCGGCGCGCAGGCAATAGCGGCACTGGCGTACGGCACCCAAACCATTCCGCAGGTGGACAAAATCATCGGTCCGGGGAACATTTACGTTGCCACAGCCAAAAAGCTGGTGTTCGGGCAGACGGATATAGACATGATAGCCGGCCCCAGCGAAATTCTGATTTTAGCGGATCAAACCGCCAATCCCGCGTTTCTGGCGGCGGATTTAATGAGCCAGGCCGAGCATGATCCACTGGCGTCCTCCGTGCTGGTGACCGACTCGGCCGAACTTGCCGAACAGGTAAAAATCGAACTGGCACGGCAGGTGCAAAACCTGTCCCGTCGGGAAATCATAGAAAAATCTCTTGCCGTGTACGGCGCAGCCATCGTGACCGGGGATATGGATTCGGCGATGGAAATCGCCAACAGAATAGCGCCAGAACACCTGGAAATCTGCGCGGGAAACCCAATGGAGCTTCTGCACAAAGCGAAGAACGCTGCTTCGGTGTTTGTGGGGCATTACACGCCGGAACCCTTGGGGGACTACTGGGCCGGCCCTAATCATGTGTTGCCCACCAGTGGTACCGCCCGGTTTTTCTCCCCGCTTTCGGTGGACAGCTTTGTGAAAAAATCCAGCTTTTTGTGTTACACCCGGGAAGCGTTGAAAGACGCCGCCCCCGATGTTTTAACCCTTGCCGCCGCAGAAGGGCTGACCGCCCACGCTAATGCCGTAGGCATTAGAATGGAGAATTGAAAGTTGAGAATTGAGAATTAATGTACAACCTTCCCGAAAAACTTCGTACCCTTGCGCCTTACGCGCCGCCATCCGGTGATTTTCCCATCCGGCTGGACGCGAAGGAATCTTTTATTTCTGTGCCGGCGGACATCAAGGCGAAAATGCTCGACGCCGCGGGCGGGGTGCTGTTCAACCGCTATCCCGACCCCATGGCTGCGCGGGTTTGCGAAAGCTTCGCGGCGTACTACGGCATCAATCCTGAAAACGTGGCGGCGGGCAACGGCTCCGACGACCTGATTTCGGTCATCACCAACGCTTTTCTAAAAAAGGGCGGGCGGTTGCTGACTCTTTCCCCCGATTTTTCCATGTATCCCTTTTATGGGCATATCGCCGAGGCAAAGCTTGAGGTTATGCAAAAAAAAGCCTGCCTTTCGATTGACGTCGATGCGCTCATGTACCGCGCCGGAGAATGCGATATGCTGATTTTTTCCAACCCTTGCAACCCGACCTCGCTCGGTTTGCGACGCGAAGATGTACGGAAAATCATAACCGGAACCAACGCGCTCGTGGTGCTTGATGAAGCGTATATGGATTTTTGGGATCAGTCGCTTTTGGGCGAAATCAACGAGTTCAATAATCTCATCATCCTGCGCACCTGTTCAAAAATGATTGGATTGGCAGCGTTGCGTCTGGGTTTTGCCGTTGCGAATAAAACCCTTATAACAGCCGTTAAAGCGGCAAAATCACC
>JAISRF010000073.1 GCA_031273775.1 Oscillospiraceae bacterium | reverse complement strand
CTTGCCGGCTCGCAATACTGGACAATAGCGCGTGCATCGTTGGGAAGAGAAAACTGCGTACTCTCTGCGGTAATGGCGCGACCAGTCTCGTTATCAAAAAGGTACTGGAAAGCGAAGCCATCGTCCCACACGCGGATCTCTATAGCGACATCTAACCCGCCATCCTGTGATTTGAGATTCGCAAGCATACTATTATGATTATCTGTAACCATGTTTCCCTGAACAGGTATTGAATAAGTATCTGCTTGTGACGTTGGGTAAGCAACCGAATCAATCGCCACACCGGCTCCAATATCGTCAGCATCAACCGTTAACCCAAGTGCCGATTTGTCAATGACGACTTTTTCATTTTGTGTGACGCTGTAAAACAAATCCATACCATCGTATAGCAAACGGAAGGCGAGTTTACCATTGGGGCTTAACACTTTATGATCCTGTTCGGAACCCAATGGGGTAAAAATCGCTTCTATAGTTGTGTCGGCTTTTATATTTTGGCAGGTATATTCAAGTGTCTTATTCACCGGTACGCCGTTTACCAACAGCTTTGCAAGTCCGTACCCCTCGTTAGGTCTGATTGTAAACGTCTTGCTCCTGCCATGCCGCACCTGTGTATTGCCGACAGGACTAATGATCCCGTTCGCTCCTGCTGAAGCTGTGATTGTATGGAACGTACGATTGGGAACCAATCGCAGACGTTTGAAGTACACAGGTTGCATGGTTCCACTGACCGCGATCGTGAGATAATCAATCGACCATTGTGCAACGTCATTGAAGTTGTTCTGAGCATTATTTGAATTCCAAAAACCCGCACCCAGTGAATCCAGTGGAACACGGACATAACCCTTAAAGCCTACTGGTAGCGTGATAGAGCGGTCATTGCTGACCGGACAAACGACTTGTTCTCCCAAATCCGGGATCAGTGCGACTTCGCTTCCTGCATACAAATCGCACCAAGCGCCGCTCCCATCGCTTTTTTTAGCCATAAATCCAAGGCAGAGAGACACGGCATTTTGCGTATCTGCGGTTGTGTCAATGTAGATTTGATACGCATCATATCCTGTCCAATTCATGGAGGGCAATAGCTTTGATCGAACATACCCGCCCGATAGACTCGCTTGAAAATTCGGATCTTGCACTTGAACCCTAAGCCCCTGTGCATCTGAAACAGAAAACCAGTCCAGACTTATTTGACCGCCTAAAGCACTGGTGGGCTGGATTGTTTGGGTATTAAACTCCCGAACAATTCCGTCAATGGGCATAAAGCCAGCTTCAATCGTATGATTTTTCCGTATGTTATCGAATGTGTAGGTCGGTTCCGCGCCGTATTCAAAACCATCGATTTTCAAGGAATCGATTTCGTATCCGGCTTCTGGCAAAAGAGTAAATGTTTGGCTTTGCCCTTCGTTTACACCAATGATGCCAGCTGGTGAAATAACGCCGCCGGCACTGGCCTTTGCGGCAGTAAAGCTCTCATTAGTAACCCTCGCGGTAATGCCATCATCACTCAGAGAATACCAGTTTTTGTCAATCGTGCCACCTGTTGGGTTCGCCATAGTAAGGGTTTGTGGGCTAAATTCTTTGGTTGCCGTCATCTCTTCGGCGCTGGCAAAAAGGGTGCCGGGAAACACCATCATGGCCACCACCAACACCAGCAGTCTCGCTATCAGCCGTTTTGCGTACATAAACCAATTCATGTTTGACCACTCCTATACATCATTCTATTTTTGTATGAACAGAGAAGCAAATGAACAGACGCGCTTAACCTTTCAATTTGCTCCCTTTTTTTGTCAAATCCTTTTGGCTGAGAGCCGCACACAGACCTGCTGTGACCGGCACTGCCGTAATTACCGCCAAACTGCCGGTTATGCCATGCAGAACTTCAATATTGGCATAATCGGAGCTTAGAATTTGGTTGAGTTGCGCACCATAGGTCATCAAGATGAGCAGTGATGCCAGCGCGCTTCCCATGAAAGCTAGCATGAGCGTCATACACTGTGCGCCAATGATGTCGCGCCCAACCGCCATTCCCGATCTAAACAGCTCTCGCGAGGATAACTCAGTTTGCTTTTCCTTGACTTCATACATAGCCGATGACACCGACACCGTGATGTCGATAACGGCACCCAGAGATGCCACCAGTACACTGGCAAATAGCACCTCGCCTATCTTTAGTCCGGTGGCGCGAGAAACAAGAATCAGCGTCTGGGCTTCGCCAATGTTGTACCCAGACACCAGGAGAAGAAATGAAATCATCTTATAAAACAGAGCGGACATAAGCATTCCAATGCCTACTGCGGCCAAGGCGGTATAGCTTTTACTGCTGAATCCATTGAGCAGCAATATGGAGAACAGGGACACAACCAGCACCGTGAGAACGGCTGCACACACCGGAGACCATCCCCGATAAATCGCCGGTATCAGAAAAGCGATAACAAAAAAGAGTACAATGGTTAGTCCTGCCGCACTGCGCAAGCCCTTGACGCGTCCCACCAGAATGAGCAAAACAGCAAAAACCAGAGCTACAGACAAAAGCCCGGGAGCACGATTGTAGTTATATAACGAATAAAATGATGAAGCGCCTTCAGGGCGGTCAGCTTTGACGATCACGGATGACCCTTGTTTCACATGAATGTTGTGAGTGACAGAAAGATTGTTGTCAAAAGTGATCTCCTGCCCTTTCATCGGGCCACTCTCCAACTTGACAATGATTTTTTGATTACCAACTTGCCAGCCCGGCAATTCTTCAGCTGGCTCTAAGCGCTCCTCCAAAACAGCCGTTACCTTGGCATTTTCATATGAAATGGTGCCAGATTCATATATTTTGTATGTATGGAACGTGCTGGCGTTCATATAAAGGACAAGCACCACAAGCACTATCAAGAAGGCAGTCGTTGCCAGTGTAAGCAACGTGTGCTGCTTGTTCATCCGCTTTTTGACTCGTCGTAAAACGCAATTTTTCAACAGAAAACAAACCTCCCTAATACAGTTTCCGTCTTCAGGAGACACATGGGTCATGGGCATCTTCATTATACTGGAGTTGTGTGAATTTCGCTATCGTCGTGGTGTAAATTTTATGTTATGTTGTTGTAAATTGTCACCGCTTTTGCAATAATTGTGCAAAAACTTGGCTTTTGCGCCGGGGTTACGAGGTCTACATCGGTAAGGTCGGTCGCACAGAGGTTGACTTTATCGTCACATCCGATGAAGGCAAGGAATATTATCAAGTCGCCTACACCGCCATTGACCCAACCGGCGAAACTCTACGCCGTGAACTTGCGCCGCTGGACGCTATCACTGACCATAATCCGAAATACCTTTTAACAATGGACAACACACCACTCACTTCGCACAACGGCATTAAGCAGATAAATGTACTGGATTGGCTGTTGAAGTAGAGGGTGCATTATGTCGTACAGCGATGGACAACGAGCTGTAAATTGCCACCGCCCGTTTTTTACCGCCTGTTCCTGTCGGAACAGGCGGTTTTTTGCATTGTGACCTCGAAAAACAACGAAATTTGTTGTGAATAGTTATATATTAAAACACAAAATATAAGCAATGTTATCAATAACAACAATTTTTGGGGGGTTTTTCTTTTGTTTATTGTAATCTTAAGGCGATGCATTTATAATGAACATAATTTAAACATGATCTTAGATGGAGGAGGCGCGAAAGGTGAGAAATAAATGTCTTTTATTGGCGCTGGCGGCGTCTTTTATACTGATGGCTGTGGTCGGATGCACGGAGGAAAATCCAACGCTCAGCGTTCCGGATTACATTCGTGGAATGGGTGAGGTGAATCCTGGGTCGGGGGAGATAACCGCCCGGCTTTATTTAGATAATACCCACTCTATGTGGGGGTACGCGAACAAAAAGGGCAGCGCGTACATTCGCGCAATGGACTTTTTCTACGTGAAGCTGGGCGGATACAAAAACCACGAGTTCAATGCGCTTAATCGTGATTGGACCGGGTTGGACTGGGTAACATTTAGCAAAGAGAAAGAGGGAGATTTTAAAAGCGGTTTTGTTTCCGAAGGATTTTATACCGACGTAAACATGTTTTTCAAAGGGGATCAAACTGCTAAAAAGCTCGGGCCACTGCAAACACTTATTCCGGATCTTTCGGCAGCGGCAAAGGCGGCAGGTTACGAAGGCGTTGTCTTTAACAGTCAAACGCTGAATATTTTTATCACCGATTTGGCGGAACAAAACGTAGAAAATATTGCTCTGGCAAAGAACTTGATTGATATTTCCGGCAATCAGGAAGATTGCAGTATCAGCGTTTTCCGTGTGATGTCCGGTTTTTCGGGACTTGCTTCGGTACCTGATCCGGACAATATAGACCAAAACGGAAACCGCAGGCTAATCAACGAAAACTACGACAGCGATTCCCGCGGCGCGCGCCCGTTTTTTTGTATTATGATAGGTCCTACCGAGGAATTAAAAGATCTGGAAAAGGCGCTGGATGAATACTTAAAACCTTTTGACGGACGCGGCGATACAGCGGTAAAAAACGATCCGGCTACTCAGGATGGCCAATACAATAAAATCAGCTTTTACGCCAAACGTGGTCTGCAAAAAACAAAGTTTTCGGACGTGATCACGCTTGAATCCGAAACAATCGCTTATGAGGAGTACAACCCGCAAACCGCAAACCGGAGCGTGAATTTTACGAAGCTTGACCAAAAGGCGCTGTTTCCCAACGCGTCAATTGTTTACCGTTGCCTTAACTTTTTGTGGGATTCGGCAGGTTCAAGCAAAGACAACAAAAAGAGTGGGACAGTGCATTTGGTCGTACCCCTGAAAGATTTGGCGGACAATACCTCCGCCGCCCAAACGGACGATCTGCGGTATTACGTTGATGTGGGCGGCATCAAGGTTTACCGGTCACAGGTGGCGCAAAAATCGGACTTGCCTTCGGCGCAAAGCTCCTCCGAAAGCGAAAGCGCCCCGCCGATTGGCGATTCACAGTACGAGTGGAAGGAAGTGACGTATTACGATTATAAAGATTTTCTGGTTGTAGAGCCGGCGAAATACCTGAAAACCGGCGATGAAATCCCGCTGGTCAACACTGAAAAAGTGCTGGAACTTTACCCAAAAACCGGCCTCCCCAAAAGCAACGCCTTTTACGAAAATGGCGCGATTAAAACCGTGTATAGGGTGGATGCCCCAAGCGGCGCGCTTCATCTGATTATCAGGCTGAACAACGTGAGCGAAATAGAGCAAATATTAAAGGCAAGTGCGCTTAACCACCTGTCCGTGCGTGTTCCGGTGGTCGCCGACAACAAAACTCCCCCGCCGATGCCACCATGGATAACGGGCGCCACCTTCAAGCGGAACCTTGCGGAAGGGACTCAGCGTGTGGACGCGCTTTGCCAAACCACCGTGCTGTTTGAGGATTTTGTGAAGTACCTTTCCGGCACGGCGGGGTCGGTGGAGGAACAGAAACAGTATTGGGACTTAATGCGTCAGACGGTGGCGGATGTGGCGGTCAATTTTTCCTTTGCCCCCAAAAAATGAATTACACCGCTACAAGCAGAGGTGTATCTTCGTGGAATCGCCCCAAAGGGCGGATTATTTGACCCGAAGAGAATAAATGATCAAATCAGAAAGGCTGTGCGGGTTTATGTCTTTAACATCAAGAACTTCAAGGTGGAAAAGCTGGGGAAAATGGATATCCGGAGTGGTTTCCTTTCTGGCGGGAACCGGTATAACGGAATTGCTGTGGAATAATGTCTTTGCGGAAAACGAGGTGGGCAGCAACAATTTCGACACTCAAAAGGTGAAAGAGGCGTCCCTGTGGCTGGGAGGGCCTGTACTTATCGGGCTGATACTTTACGGAGTTTGGTTTTGGTACACCCACAAGGTACCGGAATGCAAACGGTTCAAGTTGAAAAAGTGGGTACCTTACGCGCTTACGGCGGCGCAGGGGGCGTTTGGTTTGGGGCTGACCGTTACCTTTTCGCTGACCGACTATGCCCCCGCCGCCCTTGGCTCCGGTGCGGGGACGGTCATATGCACCGCGTTTTCCGCCGTGGCTTATTTCATTTTCCACCCTTATTAACCGAATCATTATAAAGAAAAGGAGCGCTGCAAATGCCAAACACCCAAAGCTACAATGTGGTCATTTTTATCGGCGGTACAGGAGCCCGGGTGATGGAAGCCTGTACCCACGCCGCAGCCATGGGAATGATTGGACCGGTTGAACTGGTATCGCTGATTATTGACAAAGATTCCAACTGTGGCAACACCCTTTCGGCCAAAAAAGCCCGCAGCCGTTACGCCGATTTGAAAAGCGTAATCAACCCCGCGAAGGCCTGCGAGTTCGCGACCGCCCAAATCAAAGAGAACGACTGGAGTTTTGACGGGGCGCTTTCACAGCTTTTGGACGTAGACGCCGAAACCACCTTGAAAAACACCATGGTCAGTGACAAAACCAGTCAGACGGACAAGGTGCTTCTGAACGCTTTGTACAGCCGGGATGAACAGAACCAGAGCACCCAAAAGGGTTTTTACGGGCACCCATCGATCGGGGCGTTGCTGTTCAAGGCTATGTTAAAGTCAGGCGGGTTCAAAAATGACAACAGTCTGAATTTGGCCTATGGGATAACGGAAGCGTTAAAAGCCAACCGCGAGACACGGGTGTTTATAGCCGGGTCGGTCTTCGGCGGAACGGGCGCGTCGGTTTATTCCAATATCGCGCGGTATTTCCGGGAGACAGCAAAAAAAATAAGCCCTCAGGCGAACGAACATTTGCACATATCGGGGGCATTAATGCTTCCGTATTTCGGTATTCCCAAAAATATTGAGGGCAAAGCCGAACCCGATCAAAACGACATCCGGGTTTTGGAAAGCGAATTTTTCATCAAAAGCAAGGTGGCGCTGGAACAGTACGGCAAGGATGCCAAAATGGTACGCCGGAAGGATAATAAGGATTTCATTTTCGACACACTGTACGTTTTAGGCGGTAACCATTTGGATTCCACGGCCAAATATTACGTAGATGGCGACAGGGAGCAGGAAAACCATTTTCACGCGGCGGAATTTTTCGCCGCCGGCGCGCTGGGACATTTTTTCAGCCAAGATGCTGCGGAATTGCCGGGGAGCGTGAACGACAGCAACATTTACACGTACTGCCTTTCCACCGGAGACGCGCCCGTGCCGAAAATAGAATGGGAAAATATGCCAACCGATTACCGAAGGAAAGTGAGCGCTATGCTGCGGTTTTGTGTGTTCGTCATCACCACCGTAAAGGCGGGCTTCGCGCTTGCCGGGCCGGGGGAAAGTCAGCAAATCCCCATTGTAAAGCGGATTCACGGGGGTTTCGGCAAAATGGGCGCGGATGATTTCGAGTTATTGAAGCAGGCGTCCGAGCAAGTGTACAGCTACTGCGCCGGCTTTGTGCGTTACCTGCGCGATGTGCTCTGTACCGGGCATGATTGGTCCTCCGATGATGAAAACGACCCCGGGCGTGTGGGGTTCGCAGAGTTAAGTTACTTGCAGAGTTTGGTTAAAGTTTGCAAAAAACTTGACACTGACAGAAAAGAAGGGCTGCTCGACGAAATCGCGTATCTTTCCGACCATTCTAAGGTCTTTTCCGGAGAAGACGCGGATGTAAACAGCACAAAGGTGGGCAACCGGCTGCAGACGCAATCCTTTGGGAGCGGCGACATTTCCGCGCGGGCGGCGGAATATTTCAGCAAGGCATATGCCTTTTGCAAAAACTGACGGAGGATATAAAACAATGCCAACTAAAGAATGGAACACATACCTTCTGCCCGAGGAACTCAGCGGCCAAACGCAACACAAAGTCGGTTTTGTACGCGCGAACGCGGAAATTGATTTAGAAAAAATTGCCAAAAGCATACAGGTGCTTTCAGGCACGGATCTTCACCTTTCCCAAGACCATGCCATTCCGTCCCCGGCGGCTCACGCCATGCATTACATCAAACTGATTAAAAATTATGACAACCTGATTGTCACAGCGGCGACACTCGGCCAAGAAGATTCGTGGGCGCTGTATGAGTGGCGGGGGATGATGACCCTTTTGGCTCTGCGGGATTATCTGTCCGAAAAACCTAGCGTACAAACCTTTGATTTTTCTTCTCTGCTGGGTATGGTCGTCCTGGAAAGCTTCAAGGAAAGTTGCGGCTGGCCGGAGGGCGCGAACAGCTTTACGGTTTTTTATTACAAGGATATCCCATTTGCCATTCTGGTTCCGGAAATCGGGATATGCCCCTTCAAAAGTTACCCCGCCAATCTTTTTGATGGCATTTCCTGGTACCGCTATGACCATGTGGAAAATAAGGGCATGTGGCTGGATCCGGTCACTGTGCTTGACCCAGGTTTTACCTTCACGAAGGCGCTTGGCGTTACCGCGAAAAAGCTGTTTCTGTGGCTGGAACTGCAGAGGAAGAACGGGGTTAAAGCGGGCGTTGAAAAGTTCAAGGCGGATCTTTTACGCGGGCTTAACGAGGATACGGCCATACCGGTCGACCAGCGGTCGGCGTTTGAGAGCCGGACAAGGCAGAATATGACCCCTGAAGAGAAACGGCTGGAAACAGACGCGGAAAGAAGCGCCGCCGCCCTGGGACTGGGTGCCATCATGAAAATCGCTCCCCCTCCCGAGGAGCTGCCTCCAGGACCCATATTTTCGGACGCCGCGCTTGTTTATGTAGACAGCGGGGATTTTTCGCCGATCGCGCTGTGTTACATGCCGGACAATGTGTTCGAAAACCGCTTTTCAAGGATAAAATCAAAGCTGTACGTCATTCCGCCGGTGTCCAGGGAGTTTGTCGCCTTTTTGGAGTCTTATACCGGCGACAAAAGCGGTTTGTGTCGGTGCGAGCTGCTGCCCGAACCGGAAAACGACCTGGTGAATTTCCACATAAAATGTACTCTGACGGTTCCGGTGGGCGGTGAACTGATGAGTTTCAGCCGCGTTTACCCCACCAATGAGATTTACTGGACGGCGAAGTTGCCGCAGATAAGCCTTTGGCCCAACGTGAACCTGCCGCCCGAAATGTGGAAAAGCTATTACGTTTCAGCGGTGGAAACAGTCAAACCCTTCGGCGGTGAGGCTGTGCTGGATCCACTTGTGAGGGCGTCCCACGAAATTGGGAAGGGCGGACTGGAGTTTTCGGTTTGGGCCCGGGGGAATTCCCCGGTAAAGGCCTATACCGCAAAAACGCACATGCACGATGCTCGCCTGACTGGCGAATTCCGGGTGTTCCACTCCCTGCGGATAGCCGATGCCATCGGCCTTTCCCGCGGCAACAGCGACGGTACCGTTACCTCTTTCGGTCATCTGATTATCCGACACGATTCCGAAATGTATAAATCCGAGCAACCGAACGCGGTGTTTGACCGGGACATGCGGGTAGGGATTGATTTCGGAACCACCAGCACCAACTGTTACATCGCGCCGCGCCGCGGGGGGGAATCCGGGCTTTCGCAGTACACCGAAAAATCCGGACCGGTAGATTCCCCTGACAAATATTTCCTCCCGGTGGTCGTTGACGACACGGAGCAATATGAGGAACAGCGCCGCCTGTACCTGAATACCGACCAAAAGGACAAGATCAGCAAATTCTTTTCTTTCGGGCAGCTTTTCGAGGTGAGAGACGACAAGGGAAAACCCGTTACCGGCGGTGAAACGGTTCATGTTTTCGGGCGGGCTTTCTTTTCCAATTCGGTAATATGGAGCAGAGCCTTGGATTTTGTCGCGCAACTTGACGGCGGAGATCCGGCGTCCGTGGACATTTACGATCGGCTTAAATTCAGCGACGATTTCGATACCCTTTCCCAAACAAGGGCGGTCGCCGCCCGGCTGTTTTTGTCGGATGTGCTGGAAAACGCGCTGCTTTGCGCCCGGATGAACAATGCCCGCAAGGTAACGGTTTATCATTCTTACCCATACGCTGAACAACACGAGGGTTTTCAGGATTCCTGGGACAAGGTGTTCAGATATCTGTCGGAAGTTTCCGGTATGCAACTGGGCGTAAATCTGGAACACAGGGCCACTACCGAAGCCGCCGCCGCGGGCGAATATTTCAAGAGCAAAAATAGCGTTGGGCACGCCGGATATCTGCTGGTGGATATCGGAGGCGGTACCACCGATATTTCCGCCTGGGACAAGGGCGGGGAACCCAGCCCCGAAATGCGGGGACAGTGGTCGGTGCGCTTTGCCGGCGAGGTTTTAGTTCGACGAACCTTCGCCCAGTTTGTGCGCGGCGATATGGATTTCCGTGACTTGTGGACGGCGAATCACGTGCTGGAAAGCGGATTCCCCGTAGAAGTGTACGAGGCGGCGGTAAACAAGCTGATTACCTACCGCTGTAAGTGGGCTGAAAATGTCACGGTGCCGCTGGGCACTGTGCTTTCGGGCGACAGCTCAGATTATGTAAACTCCTCCGGAGCGTTGGATATGCTGCTGGAAAAGTGCGACATCAATTACAATGTTCTGGAAATGAAGACCCGTTACGGCAGGTTTGTCGGAGCGCTCAGAATAAAATATCTTGCCCTGTTTTATCTGGTCGCCCGTTACCTGAAAAAGCTGGAGGATGAGCGAAAAATCACGGTCGGGGATGAAGTGTTCAATGTTTGCCTCGCGGGCTGCGGCTCTTTCGGATTAAAACTCTGTCTCTGTCAAAATTCTCTCAAAAATTTTTCCGACACCGTTTTCGGGAAGATTGCCGTGGGGATGTTCAAAAGGATTTTGGGCAAGGGCGATGATTTTAACCTGCTGATTCATCAGCCGGAGTCCGGCCAAAAGGAAGAAGTGGTGACGGGACTTGCGGATTATGTAAACCCACCGGACGGTTTGGCGGGAAGCGCGGGGGTCGGTGTTCCCCCCGAGACTGCCGCCAAGGCGGTAGACGGCTCAAACGCCGACATAAAAAATGCGTACGAAGTGTTGCTTTCCACGCTGAAAAAGGCGGCGGACGCAGTGAAACCCAACGAATTTTCACTGTACCTTTCGGAGCCGGTGTCCATGTTGGAACGTCTTGCCTGGGACAGAATGGAAAGCACACGGTCAAACCAACTCATTCAGGACGCAAAGACCGCGCTGACCAGATTTAACGCGGCGGATTGCGTGAAAGACGAGTGCATTGCGGCAATTTTGCTGGAAAGCCGCCTGAACGCGCTCACGGCGGAAAATTAAGGATACGGCGGCATAGCGAATAAAGCTGGGCGGTGAATCTTGTGAGAAAATGTCGGAAAATATTTGCTTTGCTTTTGCCGGTGTTGTGTTTTGCGGCAAGCGGTGCCGTGTGGGCCGCCCCTTATGACGGTTCATCCGCTCTGTCAAGCGGTGAAATCCGGTATGATGAGACCAACCGGACGCTGCAAGGCACCGTTATGTTTTCATTCAATCCCGCCGAATTTTACGGGACATCGGTTTTAGCCCGCCTTACAGCAAATTCCGGAGAGGGTGAAAAAGCGGAGTATTATTATCTGAGACTGAATAAGCGTTTAAGTGAAACGGAGCTTGAATTGACCGATTCTGACGGCAAAGCGGTTACGGTTGCCACAGTCTTTGCGGTTTCACAGGATTCCCGCGGTTGCACGGTTAAATTTTTGAACATACACAGCGATGATTTCACTCTGGAATTTTCCGATGGAACAACGCATTTCTCGGATGCCTGCAAGGTAAATTTAAGAAACAAGTCCCTGGTCATAACCGTATCGGAAGCTGTCAGCGACCGGATCAGTGTTAAGATTGACGGCAGAGTTTTCGAAAACGATTACAGCGTTTTCGGGCAGCCGGATGAGCATTTATCGTTGACGGAAAGCGGAGAAAAAGCGCCGGAAAGCAGTTGGGCTGAATCAGCGGGTGAAGTCAAGTCCGCCGCAGACAGTTTGGCGGCAAATGGTGAAAGCCGGGCGCTCGGAACGGTTTCACAGCCGGGCGCAAAAAAATCCGGTGGGTTCACTGTTGTTCTGATTTGCATTGTTCTAATTCTCTCTGCTGTGGTAGTTGTTCTGGTTATGCAGCATTTGAAAAATAAAAAAGTAAAAATTAACAAGCCGGCGCTAAACGGCGGAACACCGGTCGATGGGCCTCCAAGAACGGAATTTGGCTCTCCGGAAATAGAACCGCCTGTTGACTGGCGGCATAACAAAGAAAAGAA
>JAISRF010000249.1 GCA_031273775.1 Oscillospiraceae bacterium | reverse complement strand
AACGCGTGCGTTGCCCCTACACCGTTCACCCAACACCGTTTACCGTTTACCGGATAGTTAAAACAGCGCCTTGCTTTTGTAATATCTCTCGTATCTTTGATATGCTTGCCTCCCTTGCGGCTGTGGAGGACTTAAAAGCAACCGCGGCGCCGACTCCTGCCGCATGTCCGATGCAACTGACAATCGGGAGGATTCTGATTGAAGCTTGCGCTTCATGAGTCGCCGAAACGCACCGGCCGGCCACCAATAAATTTGTAATATTCAAAGGAACAAGGGAACGGTAGGGGATGTCATAATACTCGCCTTCCCTGAAATAGTAATGGCTTGTGCCCGTACCCTCAGGATTATGAATATCAACGTCATAATTTCCAAGGGCGATGCAATCCTCAAACCGGGTACATTTTTTCAAATCGTCCTCAGTCAGCAGATATTCCCCGTCAATCATCCTGCTTTCACGAACGCCGATCTCCATAGCGGTGGATAATAATCTGCAGTTTTCAAATCCGTCGGCATGCTTTTTAAGAAACTCATACAACTCAAACACTTGCTCGCGCGCTTCAATTTCGGCTCTGGTCTTGTCAAAGGCATCAACCGGATTAAGCCTGACCACGCGGGTTGAATTGAAATGCAGAATCCCGTCGTGCAACGTCGGAAAAATCAATATATTTTCCCGCGGATTTTTTATTTTACCGTTTTCCCTCATTTTTATATACAGGCGGCTTGTGGCGCCGTAGCCCTGTTTATATCGATCAATATCCACACCGGACAGCCTAAAACAAAGCGTCATCGGCTGACAAAGTCGATCCTTCTCACGTCCGAGACGGTAAGGCACACCGCTCAAAACAGACAAATCCGCGTCACCGGTCGCGTCGATAAAATAATCCGCAAAGAATTCCTGAATTCCCGATTTATTATTCACCGAAACGCTTTCGATTTTTGAGTTGCTTTTTCTGATGCCGCACAGCCACGAATGATACAGCAATTTTACACCGGCCGATACTGCCATTTTGTTCAATACATATTTCAGTATTTCTTCGTCAAACGATGCCAACTTTTTATCTATGGCATTCAGTTTTTGAAGTTCACCGATGATTTCAATAAATATACCCATGCTAAGAGAGACCGTTTTGCCATTTATTTTTGTATGAAACGGCATAAAAGGGTTGACCAGGGAATTCACCGCGGCGCCGCCCAAACAATTTGATTTTTCAATCAACAGAACCGAAATCCCCTCACGGGCGGCGGAAATCGCCGCGCAGACTCCCGCAAATCCGCCGCCGGCAACAATTAAATCGTATTTGTTTTGCATTGTTTTCCCACGTTTCTTTCGTTCGTAGTGTGTCCGCAGACTGATGTTTTTGACCATGCCTTCACAAGGTGTTCCATTCTACCACAGAAATCATCTTTCTTACACACATTATAGCGTACCCCCCGGCTCTTGTCAATAGTATCTTAGATAGGCGTAAAACGCCAATAAAAAAACAATAATTCTCAACTCTCAATTCTCAATTGCGCTCCGCAGAGCACATTAGTAAATGGGGAAAGTCAAACAACTTCGCTGTTGACATTTCCGCTAAGCTGTGGTATATTGCGCTTGGGGAGTATGGGGTTATGATCTTTTCTCGTTCCAAAACCGCATATTTTTATTTCTTCGGCTTGACCTTTACCGGGTTTTGGCCGGCTTTTGTGTGTGAAAGTGAAGACACAGAATGAATCATAAACGCTGAAAACAAGGCTTTGCGGCGGGGGTTCATTGGAAAATGAATCTTTGCCGCTCTTGTTTTTTTATTGAGAAAGGACGAAATATCAAGTTTGACAGTGAATGCGGGCAGGCATAACTTTCAGGCACTGTATTTATAAAGCAGAAAGGTTTGGTGAACGTATAAATGATTATTATTCTTAAACCGGGCGCACAGGAATCTGATACCCATCCGCTAAAAGAAATGCTCACCGCTAAGGGATTAATTTTGCAGGAAATCAGCGGCGCGACCACCAGCATGATTGGCTTGGCCGGGGACACCTCTCTGGTGCAGGAAGACGCCGTAATGTGCTATCCCTTTGTGGAGCGCATTATGCGGGTGATGGAACCGTACAAGCTGGCGGGGCGAAAATTTCACCCCGAGGACAGCGTGTTTGACATTTCCGGGCGCAAAATCGGGGGAGGGGAATTCGCGGTCATCGCGGGACCCTGTTCTGTGGAAAGCGAGGAGCAGATTCTGTCCATCGCCCGGGACGTGAAGGCGGCGGGAGCAGCGTTTCTGCGCGGCGGAGCGTTCAAACCTCGCTCCTCGCCGTACGCTTTTAAGGGGCTGGGTCCGGACGGGTTGGAACTTTTAAAAATAGCAAGGCAGAAAACCGGCCTGCCGATTGTGACGGAAATCATGTCGTCGGAATTTTTGGAAAACTTTGCCGAAGAGGTTGACATCATCCAAGTCGGTGCGCGGAATATGCAGAATTTTTCACTCTTGCAGCAGGTTGGCGAACTGAAAAAGCCGGTGCTGTTAAAGCGTGGGCTGGCGAATACCATTGACGAACTGCTTATGGCGGCGGAATACAT
>JAISRF010000142.1 GCA_031273775.1 Oscillospiraceae bacterium | reverse complement strand
TTGAGAATTGAGAGTTGAAAATAACTTCGCTGCAGCGTAGGCGTGAAAATAATGTGTGATTTTAGCGGGCACAAAAAAACCTCCGGTTTTTTAAGTTGACAGTTATTCCCGCGGGAAATTTATTTTGAATTCATCGCTGAAAGCGACACCATAAACTGTCAATTATCACTTGTCAATTGTTCATGCGTTAGCGCTAACAGCTTGCTTACGCCCTTTTCCTGCATGGTGACGCCGTAAAGCACATCGGCTTCTTCCATGGTGCCCCGGCGGTGCGTGACAACAATATACTGTGTGTTTTCGCTCATGTGGCGCAGATAATCGGCAAAGCGGGTGACGTTTACATCGTCCAGCGCGGATTCCACCTCGTCCAACACACAAAAGGGCGGCGGGTTTACACGCATGATGGCGAAATAAACCGAAAGCGATATAAGCGCCTTCTCACCGCCGGACATCTGCTCAATAACCGAAATCCGCTTACCGGGCGGCTCCACAAAAATATCCACGCCGGAATTCAGCGCGTCCTCCGGTTGGGTCAAGCGCAATTCGGCCGCGCCGCCCCCGAATAAATCCACAAAGGTTTTCTGGAAGTATTTGTTGATTAGCATAAATTTCTCCAGAAACACCTCTTTCATTTTCCCCGTTAAATCCTCAATTAGCCGCCGTAGCTCGCTCCGGGATTTTTCCACGTCGTCAATCTGCCCGCAGAGAAAAGTGTAACGCCCATAAACCTCTTTATATTCCTCAATGGCGGCGACATTTACGGTGCCCAGGTCGCGGATTTTATTTTTTAGCTCCTTCAGGCGGCGGTTTGCTTTAGCCGGATCCTCCACCATGAATCCGGTTTCCTCCGCTTCGCGCCGAGTCAGGCCGTATTCATCGAAAAGCTGGGTCAGCACGTCATCGTGCTCGCGGAGCATGGCGGTCTTGCGGTCGTTCAGGCGGGCAAGCTCGCCGGAAAAGCGCTCACGCGCGGCCACTTTCTCCTTTTCAAGTTCGCGTAGTTCCACTGACTCTTTTTCGATTTGAAGGCGTTTTTGAGCCACTACCGCCAGCTTTTCTTCCGCCTTTACCGCTTCTTTTTCCAGTTGGGCGGCGGAGGCCTGAATCCGGGCGATTTCTTCTTCTAATTCCGTGTTTTTATGTAAGAGAGCGCCTTTTTCCGCGCGGATTGCGTCAACGCGCTCCTCGCCCGATTGCTTTCTGTCTAAAAGCTCCGCCACGGCAACCTGATCCGCCCCAATATCCTTCTCAATGGAGTGGATTTGCATGCGGATTTGGGCAATTTTTTCGGAAAGCTCCTCCCGGCGTCTGGCAAGACGCTCACGCTCGCCCGCGCCCACGGCAAGCTCCGCTTGAGCCTGTTGCCGTTCGTTTTGGGCGGTTTCTACCCCGTGGGCGGCAAAGGCGGCGATTTCCGTTAATTCGCGGCGGCGCAAATCGGCTGACTTTCCTTCCCGCTTGAGCCCCTCAATATCGTGCGCGAGGGCGGCGGCGGCTTCATTCACACGTTTCATTTCACCAAGCACGCGGATTTTATCCTCCGCGGCTGTCTGCACTTCCGAAGCCGCGGCGGTCACGTCGGCCTGAACCTGTGCCAGTTCCTCCGTGGCCTTGCGGTGCGCTTCGCGGGATTCCTGGGTCTTTTGCAAAAGCTCTTTGTGCTGAGCCTTAAGCGTTTCGATTTTTGTTTGCCGGTTGAGCATTCCGGCATTTTTCGCCATCGAACCGCCTGTCAGCGACCCGCCGGCGTTAACCACCTGACCATCCAGTGTGACCACGCGAAATTTGTATCCAAACCGCCGGGCAATGGCAAACGCACCGTCCAGCGTTTCAGCCACCGCCACGCGCCCAAGCAAAGAATCAATAATTTTCGCGTACTGCGGCGCTACTGTAACCAACTCCGCCGCCAACCCCAAAAAGCCGGGACAGCGGTTTAGTCCCGGCTCTTCCAGCCGCCTGCCGGATACGGAGTTCAGCGGCAAAAAGGTAGCACGCCCGCCGTCGGTGCGTTTCAAAAGTTCTATGGCTCGCTTGGCGTCGGCTTCGGTTTCGGTTACAATGTTCTGGAGCGCCGCTCCCAGCGCGACTTCTACCGCGTTTTGGTATTTTTCCTTTGCCGAAACCAGCCGCGAAACGGGACCGTGAATACCGGGCAGCGTACCCCGCGCGGATTCCCGGAGCACCGTCTGCACGGAATGCTGAAAGCCATCCAGGTTCTTTTCCAAATCTTCCAAAATACGGACGCGACGTTCGGCTTCGCCCGCGTTGAGGAACAGTTGCTCTGCCTGGGCTTTGAGCTTTTCCGCGCGTTCGCGGCGGGATTCGAGACGCAGCTCGTAGCCTTTTAAGGCGTTGGCGGCCGATTGCCCCGCTTCTTCTACCGCGGCCAGGTCTGCGGTCAGTTCAGAAAGCTCGGTTTGCCGTGCGGTGAGCTCCGCGTTTTTCTCCACCAGATGTTCTTCCAGCGTTTCGCCACGTGAATCCATTTCAGCCAGAGCCGATTCCGCCGTGGACTGCCGTACCCGGAAATCGGCAATTTTAGCGGATATTTCGTTTAATCTCTTGTTGATTTCCAGCAGCTTGTCCGAATGGGTCGCGGAATCGACACTTTGCGCCGCCAGTTCCGATTCTGTTTGTGCAAGCGCGGCGGTCTCAAACGCAATCCGCGCTGTATTTTCCGCCATTTGGGCTTTCCTGCGCCCGATTTCACCGTCAATATCCGTGTGTGCGGCTAATCTGTCCGCCATGTCATTTTCCAAACGGACAGCGGCTTCCCCATTGTGAAACACGGTGTTTTCGAGCACGGCGGCCTCGCTTTTCAGGCGGGATGACTCCTCACCCTGAGCCGCCGAAATATGGCGGATTTCCTCCGCTTCCTCCAGCGCGCGATGGTTTTCCTGAGCCAAACGGTCTATTTTTCCGCCGATTTCGTCCAGTTCTTCCTCGGCTTCGTGAAACTGCTTATCCGCTAAGGCGATCTTGTAATCCTGTTCCCGCAGGGCTTCCCGCGCGCGGGAAAGCGTGTCCAGCGCCAGGCTGATTTCAAGTTCCCGCTTTTCCCCGGCGTATTTTAAAAATTGTTCCGCCTTATCGCTCTGTTCCTTGAGGGGCGCAACACGGGTTTCCAGTTCCCCCTGAATATCCTTCAAACGGGAAAGATTATCCTCCGCCTGCGCCAGCCGACGTTCGGCTTCCTCCCGGCGGTAGCGGAAACGGGAAATTCCGGCGGCTTCCTCAAAAATTTCACGCCGCTGCGCACTCGATTTCGCGTTGACAATTTCGTCAATTTTCCCTTGCCCTATGATGGAATATCCGTCACGGCCAAGACCGGTATCCATGAACAGCTCATGAATATCTTTTAATCTTGCGGACGCGCGGTTGAGCATATAGTCGCTGTCTCCGGAGCGGTAATACCGGCGGGTGACGGCCACCTCGTCGGTGTCGAAGGGCAGACGGCGGTCGCGGTTTTCAATGTTTAGGGTGACCTCGGCAAAGCCTACCGGACGGCGGGTGGCGGTGCCGTTAAAGACCATATCCTCCATTTTCCCGCCCCGCAGGGATTTTACGGACTGTTCCCCCAAAACCCAGCGCACGGCATCTGAAATGTTGCTTTTTCCGCTACCATTCGGACCCACCACGGCGGTAATCCCCCTGCCGAAGGTGAGCGAAATCTTATCCGGAAAGGACTTGAAGCCCTGCATAGTGATGGAGTTGAGAAGCAAGTTGTTCTTCCTTATTCATAGATTATATCAGAATCTATGCAAAAATTGATAACTGCTGGTTTCTGTCCGCTATTTGGATTCGGCAATAATCGCCGCGGCAAGGTGTGAGGCCACAATCGGTTTCCCTGTTTCGGTTTCGCATTCATTATATTCCGTTACGCGCTTGCTGTCAATACCCCACGCGTGTTCCACGGTTAACGGAATTCTAACAGGTCTCAAGGTAGGACTTTATGTTGGCGTTGTCGGAAGCCTTGTCGACGCTTAGTTGATACATACATTTTGGCCATTTTATCTTTTTTTACCCAAACAGGCTCATCTGACTGCAATCCGGCAAAAAATCCAAAACATTCAACTCGTCCAGCGCCTCAATCACCGTTTTACTCACACCTGCCACCGCTTGCAAATCTTCTTTCGAAACGAAATTTCCCTGCCGCGCCGCCGCGTATAACGCCTGAGCCGCCGTTTCACCCACGCCGCCCAACGCGCCGAAGGGCAATCGCACCTTGCCGTCCTCCACCGTGTATTTGGTCGCGGTGGATTTTTCGAAGTCCACTGGCAGAAATTCCACGCCGCGCTTTAGCATTTCATAGACAATCTGCAAGGTACCGAACACGGCATTTTCCTTTGCGGTGGCGTCCTTACCCATGGCCTTGATTTGATCCATGCGCTTTTTCACGGCGGCGGGTCCCGCCAGAGCCGCTTTCGCATCCATATCCTCACCGCGGGCGGAAAAAAAGGCTGCGTAAAACTGAGCCGGATAATACACCTTGTACCACCCCAGTCGCAAGGTCGAAATCATGTACGCCGCCGCGTGGGCTTTGGGAAACATATACTTAATTTTCATACAGGAGTCTATGTACCACTCCGGCACCCCAGCCGCGCGCATAGCCGCCTTGTGCGCGTCCGTAAGGAGCGTGGTCGCCTTTCCTTTTCGCACAATCTCCATAATCTTAAAGGCAATTTTCGGTTCCACGCCCTTGTGAATCAGGTACGTCATAATGCTGTCTCGGGTACCGATAACGTCCGCTATTTTGCAGGTGCCGTTTTTGATTAGCTCCTGCGCGTTGCCCAGCCACACGTCCGTGCCGTGTGAGAGCCCGGAAATCTGCAGCAGGTCGCTGAAGGTCTGCGGCTGGCTTTCACGTAGCATTTCCCGCACGAAGGACGTCCCGACCTCCGGTAGGCAGAAGGTACCGCAATCGCAGTCTATTTCCGTCAGCGTAACGCCCAGCGCCTGGGTGGACAGAAAAAGGCTCATCACCTTTTCATCGTTCATCGGCACTTTCATGACGGGGATTCCGGTATAATCTTCCAAATATTTATAAATCGTCGGCACATCATGGCCCAGAATATCAAGTTTTAAGACCGTGTCGTGAATGCTGTGAAAGTCAAAATGCGTGGTCATCACGCCGGAATCGGATTTGTCGGCTGGACGCTGTACGGGGCAGAAATCGTAGACTTCCCTGTCCTGCGGAATGACGACCATGCCGCCGGGATGCTGGCCGGTGGTGCGCTTGACTTTCAGCTTTTCCAGCACGGAAGATATGCGGTCAAGCTCAGCCCGGTTGACAGTCT
>JAISRF010000114.1 GCA_031273775.1 Oscillospiraceae bacterium | reverse complement strand
TTTTGAAAGGAAGCCGGTACATATGTCTGAAAGATACCCAATTACCATTGCGGGGCTTCGGCGCTCACTTCCAATCTGTGCCGTTGACCATACCCTTGACATTGCCGCGTTTATCATATTCGGCGATGTGGAATTAACGGTCAAAGCCTCCGAAGCACTACTTGAAAAAGCCCCGGAATTCGACATTATCCTCACCCCGGAGGCCAAAAGCATCCCAATCGCATATGAAATGGCGCGGCAGTCCGGTAAGCCGTATATTGTGGCGCGGAAAGGGCAAAAGGTTTACATGCCCGAACCGGTTTTCACAGAGGTCAAATCCATCACCACCGGGCATGTTCAACGGCTGTATTTAGGAAAAAACGACCGCGACATGATGACGGGAAAACGCGTGTTGATTGTGGACGACGTAATCAGCACGGGTGATTCGCTCCGCGCGGCTCAGGCTTTGTGCGAGATGGCGGGCGGAGTTTTGGCGGGCAAATGCGCCATTCTGGCGGAAGGGCACGCAGCCGATCGCCCCGACATTTTCTTTCTGGGAAAATTGCCCTTGTTTTTCAAATAAGTGAGAATGCAAACAGCAGAAAAAGGAACTGCAGACTGGCCACAGACAAGGGCGCGTGGGTTTCTTTGTCTCAAAATTTTTCTCTTGCACTTTTCAAATGCTCCTGTTATGATATAAATTACGGAAAATACCAAAAACAATGAAATTGCTGAATCTCGTTCATTTACGGGGTGCGGAGAAACGGGGAATCTGCCCAACAAATGAAACGTCCTCTTGCGCTTTTTGCCTTCACTTTTGTTTCCGCGCTTGCGGCGGCGTGGATTTTCGGCTTGGCCGCCGCATTTATTACCGCGGTGTCCGCGCTTCTGGCCGCCGCGGTTTTGCTGATTGTCCGTCTTTACTCTGGGCGCGGAGCTCCAAAAATATCCGGGGTGTTTCCGCTGGCGCTCTTTGCAGTTGCCGCCGCGGGGCTGTACTTTTGCGTGTTTTACCGCATGATTGTGGTCAACCCCGCACCTCTTTACGGGCAGACGGTTTTTGTTACAGGAACGGTGGTGGAGGAACCCGCTCAAAATGGAGATCGGTTTGTGTATGTGTTGGAAACGCGGCAAATCACCGCCACAGACGGAGCTCCGTTGGACGGCATCCCACAAAAAATAAAAATCCGCGTCAGCCACGCGGATTTTCCCGAATGCGCGGTTTCAGACGGCTTTGAGGGCGAGGTTACGCTGTTTGAGCCTATGGAAGACGCGAAATCGAAAGTTTACGCCCGTGGAATCTCCCTGACCGGGTATATCAGCGGTGATTTTTCCACCTCTCCCGCCCGCTCCCGTTCTCTTTATTACTGGGCGGTACGGGTGAGGCAGTTCACGCGTGAGACGGTGTTCCGCGCCCTGCCCGGCGACATCGGAGGGCTGACGTCGGGGCTTTTGACGGGTGATGATTCCGCCATTTCAACCGGAGTCTCCACCGCTTTCATGCGCGTGGGTCTGACGCATGTGCTGGCGGTTTCCGGCCAGCATTTCGCCGTCTTCCTTGGGTTTTTGGAGTTTTTACTCAAAAGGCTCCGCGTACCGCAGCGGCTCTCGGCGGCGTTGTGCCTGCCATTTGTGGTGCTGTTTATGGGCGTGGCGGGCTTTTCACCCAGCATTTTGCGCGCGGGGCTGATGTACCTGTGTTACCTTTCCGCAAAGGCAATCAACCGGCAGGCCGATTCTCTCACCGCGCTAGGCGCGGCGGCCATGTCCATCTGTATTATCAACCCGTTTTCCGCCGTTGATTTGGGCTTTTTGCTCTCCGCGACCGCGACTTTGGGTATGTTGCTGATGTCCGGCAATATGTACAACGCGCTCCGGAGATTTTTGCCCGAACGCCGTCTGCTCCGCGCGGTTTGCGGCACGGTTTTGGCTTCCCTTTGCCAAACCTTTGCCGCGCTTGTTTTTACTTTCCCCGTTACCGCTGTCTTTTTTCGGTACTTCTCACCGGTTTCGCCGCTCGCGAATATTATTACCATGTACCCCACGGCGTTGATACTTTGCGCCGGAATGGTTGGTGTGCTGTTCGCGGCGCTGCCATTTATAGCGTTTTTACAGTACCCCGCCCTGCTGATATCCGGTTTAAGCGCCAAGTTCACGTTGGCGGTGGTTGGCTGGCTGTCGGGTTTTCGGTACGCCGCCATCGGCGGGAACCGCCCTTACCTTCTTCTGTGGACGGCGTTCACGCTGGTGTTGGTTGCCACCGCGCTGGTGTTCCGGCGAGCACTGATCAACACGCAAAGTGCGCTGGAAAAAATCCGGCTTGCCTTGCGCTCCCCTTTAGGGCTTCACCGGTTCTTCGCGTTGGCGGCCGGGCTTTCGGTTTTCGCGCTGGTCTGCGGAAGCGCGTCCTACAGCGCGGCCAACCGGCATGTGACCTCCGTCACCGTCAATGCCGCCGAAAATGGGATTGCGGTCACGGCGGCTCGGGGAAATCAGGCGTTCATCATCGGCGGCGGAGGCGGCAACTGGGCTGCGTATAAGCTGAACCGGCTGCTTTTTCAAGACGGTGTGACGGACATAGAGTGGGTTATTCTGCCTGCGCTGGGCAACACCTTTGCCGACGGCGCGGCGGATTTGGTCGGCTACACCCACCCCAAACGGCTGATGAT